>CALDLU010000215.1:0-10881 GCA_937915245.1 uncultured Clostridia bacterium
ATTTTCTCCTTTTTTAGTAAAAGACGGAATATTGTTCCGTCTTTTGTAAAGTTTTTGTTAAACTAAATTCCTTTTGTGAAAGTATAAACTGCTTTAATATTAACAATATAATTATCTGCAGTGATAACTTTTATGTAAAGTTGCAATGTTGCTTTATCGCCATCATTTGCATTATTAAATGAAACTGTTACTCTATTATTAGCTGTATCCAAAGTTACTGAATTTATTATATTATTTGTATCAGTAATTGTATAATCAACCAAATCATAAATACTTGGTAAACTTATATTCAAATTGTTTGTTGGTATATTTACATTTGCTTCTTTAATTCCAATATTATATATAATTACCGTAACTGTTCCAAGTTCTATTGAATTTGTTATGCTGTTGTCTGCATAAATATTGTAATAATAAGTAATTTTAAATGTATGATATAAATCACTATTTGCAACTTCATTACATTTATATACAAAAGGTGTTGTATTGTTATCGCCTTTTTCGTCTATGTCTTGTCCTATTCTAGTATAACCTGTTAAGTTTCCGTATATATCAATAAAACTTACATAGTCCTTAATATCGTTTACAATATCGTTTTTACTCAATGATGCCCAATCATAGATTTGTTCCTGAGTTTCAGTATCTATTACTTGTTGAATCTCTTTTGTTAATAAGATATTGCGTGCAGAAATATTCAATTTTACTGCATTTTTTGATTGATATCTATTTGCAATAGTGTAACCATTTAATACTGTATCTTTATAAACAATACTAATTGAAGATGCATCAGTTATATTGCTTATAAAACCATTATTGTAATCCATATCTAATAGATTGGTTTCTTGATTTGAATATCTAAAGTAAATTGTTTCTTTTGAGAAATATTTATAAATATTACTGCCTGACCAATAATTATTATATGTATCTCTTACATTGAATAAATTTAGAATATCAGAAACCTTTGCAGTTCCATTTTCCACTATTAACTCACTTGAATTTTTCGCAATGCCAGAAATAGAAACCTCTCTAAATGCTAATTGAACAGTTGAAATTAATTGTGTTGATTTATTACCATACTTCACATAAATATCTACTGCCAAATAGTTTTTCTCAAAATCAAAACCATCAACAAGTTCTATCTCTCCTGTATTAGAATCAATCTTTGCATAATTCAAAATACCATTATTGTTATCACTATCTGTAGAATTAATACTAAATGACAAGTTACCTGAATTATTTCCAATGTTGTTTGGCAAATACAAATCATCTTCATTATATACTATAGCATTTGAATAACCAGGATTTAACATAAATGCATTATCATCACTAGATGTTCCTGCCCATGTATCCAAATCAATTTTCTTATCCCCATCATTCTTGTAACCAACAAATTTTACAGTGTTTGAACCATAAGCAAATCTCTTATCAACATCAATAAATTTTAATGTTACATTAATATTTACAGGATGATTTAAACTTTCTTTTGTATAAGATGTCTTGTTTGTACTATCTTTAGCATATAAAACATCAACAAGTATAGTTCTTTGTTGGTATGCAACATTTATTTGATTTATAATTGTTGTTTCCAATGCATCATCATCATTCAAATGTAATGTATATAAAGGACTATCTTGATTTCCAGCTTCGCTTACAAGAGAAAGGTGAATATCTTTCAACTTCATTATATCATCTTGCGACAAACCATTATTAATGTAAATTGCACTACCACTTTGTGTTTGCATCATTTTTGTTAATAATGAAGTGTATTCTCCACTTTCAATAATTCCATTCTCAACCAATGATATAGTTTTATTAGTCAAAGAATCACTGTTAATTGTTAATGTTTTCCCATTTTCAAAATACAAAGTAATATCGTTACTATCATAGTTTTGTATTTTTCTAAGACCTATTTTTAAAATTTGGTCTTTTATTAATTGTAAATCAAGAGTTACACTATATTCAATACTACCGGATGTTTTTTGATAAATATCATCATTTATTTGAATTTGCTCCAAAGTGTCAGCAAGATAATATATTTCATCACTGTTCACTAATTTATATTTTGAGAATTTAATTGATATTTGTTGTGATTGAGTTGTGATATACACATTACTACTATCAACTTTAATTTCTTTTAATTGACCCAAAGCATCCCACATAATAAGTTGGAATGTGTAATTTTCGATTGATGTAATTTCAAATATATCTTGCAAACCACCATAAATAGTTCCTTGCTTATTATTTGATATAGCATCACCTATTGCTCTTTCACTTAATATTTTTTCTGTTGTTTTATTTCTTGCACGAAGTCCCAATGTTACATTGAGTTGTTCATTGCTATTAAAGGTCATGTTGTTAGGTAATGTATATCCAACTTTAGCAGAATCACTCTTTTCAAGAGTTCTTTCACCAATTTTAATTGTTGATGATTTGTTATCAATAACTTCAATAACATCAAGCATATCAAAGGCAACACCATCTCTTACATAAACCTTATCATCAATTGTTTTTATAGTATAGAGTGCTTTAACCACACTTGGAATACTTAAAATAACAGTTGAGTTCATATATGAAAGTTCAATTTTTAAAGTACCTTCAATTTGGATTTCCGATGAAAGAATATCTAATGAATTTATAGTAATGCTAAGATTTGCATTATTAATTTTATTTACAAAATTATCAATATATGTTTTACTGCTTGCTTCAAGGAAAGATACTGATTTTATGCTTACACTACTCATTGAAATATTAGAATCTATAGTTTTTTCAAAATTAATAGGAAGCACAACATTTGTACTTTGTCCACTAGAACTGCTTGCACTATTTACAATTTCCAAAGTATCTTCTTCAAAGAATGTAAGGGTTCCAGAGTTATAAACAGGGTTATAAATTGCAAGAATCGTAATGTAATAATCAAATGTGTATCCATAATCATCTTCAAATATAAGTCTTATTTTTACATTACCAAATGATACTTTATCAAAGCAGAATGTCAAATTCTTATCATTTAATCTGTGTATTTTATCATATCCATTATCATCAAAATCTTTATCAGGAGCAACTTTGAACAAAGGAATAATATTACCTACAACGCCTTCAATTTCGTTGGCATGTTCAATATAGATAAGGTTATCACCCAAACTTAAATCGCTTAAAATTGCAAATGTTTTATAATTTTGTAAATTATTATCATTTAATGCTGTGATTGTACATGGATTTGATTCACTATTTTCAGACAAATCAGTATTTAATAATGATAAGTTTTGATAGTCTGCTGATACTTTGAATTTAATTGTAAAATCATCACTATCATTTCCTATTTTGATTGTAAATGTAACATCAACATAAACAGGTTCATTAGGTGCACCCATTGCCAAGATAATAAAGTCAAGATTTTTATTCCCATCACTAGATGCAATTGGTGTTACACGCAAGAATCCTTTTTTAGGTTCAATTGATGTTGTTCTATTTTCATCTAAATATTCATTTATGTCGTGTAATTCAATTGAAATTTCAGATTCATTATTACTAAAGTCTTGAGTTGTATAGTAAATATGGCTTGATATTCTTTTTAAAGCAGCACTCATATTATCATATTTTGAAGCTTCACTTTGAATTAAATTAACTTTATTCCCTGTTGACACTTCAAATGTTGTTGTTTCAAAAGTTACATCAAGTATTTCATTTACATAGTATGAATCAATAACTATTTCACTTTCTGCATTTTCTGAATTAATGATGAATTTTCCTGCTTTTATCTTTGAATTATCTTGTGCACTGAATGTTATTGTGCTTAAATTTGTAATCTTATACAATTTATCAATATCACAAACAACATTATGGTATTTTAATTCTATTCTTGTTTGTAAAGAAATAACTTGATATTTTACAGCATTCTTAATACTTTCATCATTAATTTCTTCACCATTTTCATCATAAATAGAGAACCCTGATGTAATATCTTCATTAAATGGTTGTGATTGCAATTTATCAAAATCAATAGCACCCAAGTAAATATCAACAACTGAAGTTGCATTATTTGCTATATATGAGTATGAACTTTGATTTACACTAATGCCAAATAATTCCTTAATCCCAAGGTAATATCTTTTGCTTGTATCTGCAATAGAAGAAGATATTTTTATATTTAATCTTACAGTTTTATTTATCTTATCATCTGAACCCAAATATATTTGTTCAGGGTTATTTGAATCATTGGAGAAGTTGCATTAAAGTTGTACTTATTAACACTCCAAACATTGCTTAAATTATTTGATATTTGTGCCAAATAATAACCTATTTCAAAATATTGTTCTTCAATTTTGAGATATACAGTAAATCTTACACTATCTTGTTCTTCACTTGATGAGAATCCAAATCTTGTATCAAAACTATAGAAAGTATTTTCTTTAACAATATTTTCTCTACTATTGTTTACATATACTTTTGTCGATTCATTGTTATAGCCACCAACTTGAATATAAACATTATCTTTTGCATAGTCTGAGTTATTTGGATCTTGTGAATTAAGTTTTGATATTACAAATCTGCGATTATTAGCGAGTAATGCTTGTTTATCCAAACTTATTGTATCGCTTTGTACATTTTTATCATTAATATAGAAGTATTCACAAGGTTCATCAGTGGTTGAACTTTGATTGCTTGATGCTTGTGGATAATTTGTTTCCACTTTAAAGTTAGGATTTAATGTAAATACAACATAAGCTGTAAGTATTGAATATTCATCGTTACCCAAAACATTAATATATTCAATTTTATATGTTACAACTGTTTTCTCTACAACAAGTGGAGCTTTGATTGTTAAACTTAAATCATCATTATTTGTTGCTGTATAATATTCTTTTAATGGTAATTCTGATACAATACTTGCCTTAAATTGAGTCTTTGTATTTGATTGTTTCCATTCATTAATATCACGGTCAACAAGTACAAATGGTGAGATAACATTACTATCGCTATTTGATTGAACCAAACTTATAGAAATTTCACTTCCATTATCGTTTGTTACAATATTTTCATCAGCTACTTCAAATTTATTTGTCAAAGAAATTTCTTGTGAATTAATTTTGTTTAAGAATAGTTGTGGATTGATTGCAAATGTATACTCATTTGTATAAGTTATAGTATTTCCTTCATTATCATTTCCTAAATTGAATGAAATCTCAAATGTAATATCAAATGCTTCTTTTACTGCACCAATTTCTATTCTATTACCATCAATCAATATATTTTCTATGTGTTTTTCATTGCTTGTTATTGCAATTTCACTTATATCAAAGTTTGAAATTTCATCTGTGAAATCATTATCTACATTTGAATATTTATATGCACTAAATGAATTTATATCAATTGTTGTATTATCGTTAATTATTCTTTCTTTTGCTTTAACAATATAGTTTGATTGGACATTTATATCAATATCCAAAAGTTTTCCATAAATTGTATATAGCATTAATTTTGCAGTCCAGTTATTTGTACATTCTTCAGTTGAAATGCTATATGTATCTTCATTTTTCTCTATTGTTATATGTTCGTTTTCTGCACTTTCATCATAAGCGAAATATTGCAAAATTTGTGTTGCATCTTTTGTAATAGTTGAATTTCCACTTGTGATTATTTCTTGAAGTGCATAGTTTAATTCTTGAGTTTCGCCTGCTTTGATTTCAATATCTGTAATAGTTTGGTCACTTGCGAGTTTATATGCTTTAAGATTTGGTGTCTCACCAATGCTTATATAATAGTAACCAACAAGCCCTTCTGTTGAGATTTCAATTTCAATACGAAGTTGTTTGTATCCTTTTGTATTAATATTTAAAACACCAGAATTATTTCCTGCACTAAAATATGCAAATGAATCTTTGTTTTCAACAGTAAAGAACATTCCACCTTCAACAGTTGAGAATAATACTTTTGAAACTTTGAATTTAATCTCTGCACCTTTTGATGTTCCATTATATTCATTATCATTTAAGTATATTGCAACTCTCTTACCATCTTGAGATTTGTTTGGAACAAAACTCTCTTGTTTTTCAAGCAAGTTAATTGAAGTTTTATAACTAGAATCAACACTCAAATATTCTCTTTCAAATTTTGATGAACTTGAAGTAAAAATTTGACTATCAAGTTGTTCCATATCACTTACACCATTAAGGTAAGAATAGAATACTTTTAGACTTAATTCTTTTTCAATACGCAATACATATGGAATAATCAAAGAATTTGAAACCAATGGGTTAAGATTAACAAAAATTGTAACATACTTTTCTTCACCTGCTGGGATAATTCTTATATTACCATTTTCAAGCAAACTTGCATATTCTGCATCATTGGTATATAGCGTATATCTAACTGAATCTGTTTCAATTAATTGAACACCATAATTTGTTCCTGTCAATTCATCTTTTGCAAATCTATAACTTACACCATCATCACCTGTTGACTTTATTGATGTAAAGTATCCATTTTCAATTAGCCAATCAGAATTTAAAAGGTTAACTAAATCAACATCTTCCAAACTTCCATTTTCATAATTAACAAATGGCATATCAACTGGGAATAGCATAACATTAAATGTAAGACTATTACCATTATCTAAAAGAACTGTGATTCTTAATTTTTCATCATTATCATTAGTTGAAATAAGTGCATAATTTACGCCTTTAACTTCAAACAAACTATCAGTTTTACTTACATAAATATTTTCTGTGATATTTAAATCAGCAACTTGTCCATTTGAATCAAAATTAAACATTTCTTTAATCTTGTCAAAATCATAAGTTTGATTATTAACTAATTTTAGATAATATTCTCCATCATATAGAACCCAATCATTATTTTCATTATTCATTTCTATATGTGGTGCAACATTTAATGATATTGTTGTAATTGGACAATCGTTATATTTTACGATTATTGAAATTTCTTCAACTGATGAAAGTTGTTTTAAACATCTAAGAGTATAGTTAGAAATTTCATATCCACTTGTACCATCTTTCAATTCAAATACTATATTATTAGAGAATTGAGTATTACCTAATATTCTAGTTAAACTAATTGGATATATTACATTGCTTGAATTTCCGTAAATATCTTTTGTTCCAGTAATTGTTGTTTGTCCAGATGGAGTATTTTGATAATCAAGATATAAAGTATTTGAAGTTAATTGAACATTTATATTTGGTGTAACATATAAATATAAATCCGCATATGCATCATATATTTCCTTATCATCAGTGTGTGCACCAAATGACAATGTCATTTTCTTTTGGCTTTCACTAAATGAATCAAAATATATTCTTACTGTAAATTCTCTTTTACCAGTTTTTTCATCAATATCTGGAATTACTGTATCTTCATATAGTCTTGCTACATCTGTATTTTTAGTTAAAATTGTTATTCTTCTACCATCATTAACAGTAAATACATAATTTAAACTATCAGTATTGGCTGTTGAGTTTGATATAATTGTGTAACTAATTACAACATTAAATTCATAGTAATATTCAGAATATAAACCAAAATATGATTTTGGACCATCAGCTTCACCACTAATTATTGGTAATCTTGTTGATGGTTGAGTTATTGTTACTGTTACATTTGGTCTTATATCCAATGTTATATATTGAGATATACCAAGGTCTGGTATGCTTGCAAGCAATCTTATTGTTGTTGCATTTCCAAAATTTCTTGTAAGAATGATACCTGTTTCATCAAATGTTATATATTTATCTAAAATATCATCAAGATCTTCAACAAGTGAAATTTTTACTTGACTAACAAGAGATGCAACTCCACCTTGATATTCATACATATAATTTACAAGATTTTTCGCATTTTCTGTTGTGTCGTTAAATTTAATTTCTGTGCCTTTTGCACCAATGATTGTTATTGTTTTTAAATCAAATAAATATTGTTCTGTATTTGTGTTATCATATACAGTTTCTGTTGACCATATTGGTTTAAGTGTTGATTGGTCTTGTGTTTCAGTGATGAAATCAACTTGAGAAACTCTACCCGATTTTCCTGCATGGATATAAAGAATTCTATCATCCATTCCATCTTTCTTTAAAATTAAATTAACATCTTTATCTGTGTCAACAAGTGTAAATGTATCACCATTTACTACCATTATATTTGAATCAGAACTTTCAAGTTTGTAACTATATTTGATAGGTAATCTTCCATACTTATCTTTCATTATGATGTTTACTTTTGAAGTAATTTCCTTATTGGCACCTTCGCCATTAACTACAAATAAATCTTCTTGAACATCTTTTCCATTAAGTTTAAAAGTTCTATCTATTCTTTTTACAATACCATTATCTGCTACTATATCTGATGAAATTACTACTCTATTTGTTTCAGATGTTGGTGATTTTAAATTTAAGTTAAAATCAAAAGTTTGAGCCTCACCACTATAAATTTCAATATAATCAGCAATTTGATCTTCAATTAATATATTATTTGCTTTGTTAAATTTACATTCAATTGGATAATCTTTGTAAACTCCATCAGCAAGTTGATATCTTACATAAAATTCTAGTTTTGTTTCTGCTCTTTCAACCAATTCACTTACATAAACAGAATATTTTTGTTTATACATATCATTTTCTTCAATCATTGTTAATTGTCTAAATGTTATGAGTGGTAAAGTTGAACTATCAGAAACTTGTTCTTGCCCATCTAATTTTACGATTACATTAATCTCATTGTTTCTTATTGCTTGTCTAAAGATTTCTTTTTCTGTGTTATCTTTAGCAAATTGAGTTATAGCAATATCAAAATAGTTAACTGCTTCTCCCAAGCTTTGAACAAATGCAAATTTTGAAATTTTTGTTGTTGTGTTATTAACAAACAATGCTTTCAAATCATCTTTTGTTCCATTATATTCTAATGAAGTCTTAAATGATTTTAAGGTCTTTTGAACATTGACATTCAAAAAGTCTAAAACACCTCTTTCTTTGCTATATTGGTCAATTATGTATTTTCCATTTTCGTCTAGTTTAATTTGTCCCAAATAATCTGCTTGAACTGTTGTAAATATACAACTAAAAGTTAAACCATGAGCCAAAAGAGATTTTGCTTTGATAACTCCATCTTCAAGTTCATAAAGATTTAATGTTTGGCTACCTATTGAATAAGTTACACCAGGCTTGCAATCTATCAATTCTTCAACTGCAACATTATTGTATCTATCTGAATCAAAGTAAACAAAATACTTGATTGTTTTATATAAATTTCTGTCAGGAACACTAACATAAGGTTTTAAGTCAAATTCTTTGTATTCAATTAAATCATCATCTTCATTATCAAATATCTTTATTGTTATATCTTTTTGTGAAGTTGATAAATTCCAGGAAACATTTTCACTTGAATACTCATACAACTTAAATGATAATTTTTGTGGAGTTATATTTGCATCTTCATCAAGATAAGCAATTTCAATATAAATTGTGTCAGAATAATTTGAATTTACGACAAAATTCCAAAAATAATCATCAACATTATTTGTTATTACAGGCTTATAATATGTATTTCCTTGGTAAACAGCTTGAGTACTAAACGAATCTTCTGGCATTTTTATAATATTAAAATCTTCATCACTGTTGTTTACGCAATCTTCATATTGCCCATTGCTCATAATCAAAAATCTTATTCCAACATTATTAAGTTTATTTTGTAATGAAACATTTGGGTTATTTGTTGATATAAGTTTAATCCCAAGACTTGAACTTAAATCACTTGCAAGTAAAGATTTGTTTGCATATAAGCGTTTAATTGTATCAACATATACATTTTTAATATCTGAATCAACAGTAATACTGTCAACATTTATATTTTCTATGGTAAAGGTTTTTGTATTTTTGAGAGATGTTGGACTATCACTAGCTAATCCATTTTTTAATTCTTCCATTATGTTCTTGCGTTTAACATCTTCTGCCTTACCCTCTTGAAGTTTTAATATTTCTTGTTCTTTTACTGTTGATTTAAAGCAATAGCCAACTATTGTTGATGTACCAATATCTTTTGTTAAGAATTGATTCGTATACCCTTGTTGTTCTATTTTTGTGTCATTCAAAGATTCTACAACAAAGTATGCATTTTTATATATCTTGCTGTAACCATTTTCACCATTTTGACTAAATTGGTAAGCACTTCTTTCTGGATAAAATTTTAAACTTGCATTAATTATTGAATTGATTACAAAAGCATTTGAATTTGCATCTGTGCTAGAAACTCTCGTTTCCACTTCAATTTTATAAACAGGCACATCAATATTTATATTAAGTTTTGCTGAACATTCTTGCTTTCCTTGTTTAGAATCACCTTGAGAAGTTGCTCTAATTACACTATGTCCACCAACTATCCATTCAAGTCCGTTACATTCACGGTCATTTATTACCTTGTTTAAGATAACTTCAAATGGTTCACCAATCTTTGCAGTTTTTGGAATAGTAATAATTCCATCTGTAATTTTTCCATCTTTTTCTGTAACTTGTCCACTTGTGATAATATCCAATGTTAAGTCTTTCATTGTTACATCATCAGTTGATGGCATAACAGTAACCTTAAAGTTATCGTCAACATTGTATGTATCAATAGTATTCTCTGTGCTATCTTGGAAATAAATTGCAGTTGGATAAATTTTGGGTTCATCCATCGCCCCTGCAAGTTTCATAATACCCAAGGTAATACCAAGCACACCTATAAGTGAGCCAAAGCATATTCCAAAGATTTTCAAAAATGTGGTAAACTTAAATTTCATAATAAACCTCTTTTTAAGTGGACCTAATTCTAGTATTTACAATATCGTTCAAAATAATTATATATATAAAGCAATTTTAAGTCAAACAAATATAAATA
>CALDLU010000216.1:0-7037 GCA_937915245.1 uncultured Clostridia bacterium
AAACTGGTCTATAATGAGAATCCAAAACTTTTTGAAGATATTATTGTTTCACTAGTAAACGATAGTAGTGATTTCTCAACACAATTTACATTTCAACCATTGTTTGATACACAAGTTAAAAAATCTAAAAGTATTCCGGATTTATGTATAAGTCAAAGATCTTTTGCAATATATTTTGAAGATAAAAATACCGATTGGTTTACTCCTGAACAAATCAATAACCATATCCATGGTATGCTTAAAAATAATAAGTCAGACTATATGATTATCTTTTTGATGACAAATGATTTTTCAAATGTCATAGACGACAAAATAAAAGAATGCTACAATAAAGCCCAAAAAAATAGTATAAGTTTAGTCAAAATTACTTTTTCAAAATATATTGATACAATAAAAAGTATTTGCAAAAATAATGTTAATAAATTAATAGAAAATTTAATTGATGAATTTGAAAATTATTTGGATAGGAATAATCTCTTATATGATTGGAAAAATCGTATAGACATAATATCTTGTAGAAATACACAGAATGAAATAACTCAATTATTATATGCATGCCCTAATCAAAATGGAGCTTATAGTCACAAAAAAAGTAAATATTTTGGATCATATGTTGCAAACAGAAAAATTAACTATGTGGCAAATATTGATGCTGTTGTTATTAGAGAATTGGATAAATATACTGGGAAAGTTGTATATAGTACTAAATGGAATAATACCAAAGAAAGCGATCAAAAGTTACATGATATTGCTGAAAAAAGATTCCAAAAATGTGAACAATGGAGAATTGATGAAGGAAAACAAAAGGCTTTACAATTATTTTTACTAAGTGACTTAAGACCTGTTAACCTTATTAAGAAAAAGGGATGTGTGGAAACAAAAACCTATGTAACTGTGAAAGCTAAAAATTTAGATGAACTAATAACTGAACTTAAAAATAATAATGATTTCTACTGTGAAGAATTATAAATTCAAACAATAATAATTTTTAAAACATAAAAGATGATAAAAAAAAATATGTGAGAGTAATCTCACATATTTTTATTTAAAATTTCACAAACTTTTGTATCAATTCCTTCTTTTATAAGATTATAGCAATCTAAAAAAACATTTTTAATTTTTGCATAATCACATGATTTGTTTTTGTCTTTTTCTGCAAAAAGTTTTGAATTTCTATTAAAATAAACAACTGCTGATTCATAACTATTCTTTAATGCAGTTAAGTCTGTTCCAGATAGTTCTTTTAACAAGTTTTTTAAATAATCTCTATCTTCTTTATAGCAAACATCATTATAATTACTATCATAAAGGACCTTACTAATAATGCTTTTTACAACATTATCTATTGTTTTTATTTCAACTTTCATAACTTACCCCTTCAACTAATTTTTATCACAATAACATATTTATGTCAATATGCAAAAATTAGAATTGGCTGTTATAGAGTTCAGCATAAACACCACCTTTTGCCAAAAGTTCTTGGTGTGTTCCTTGTTCAACAATATTTCCGTCTTTCATAACTAGTATTTGGTCAGCGTTTTTGATTGTTGAGAGTCTATGTGCAATAACAAAACTTGTTCTACCTTTTGTTAATGTATCCATTGCTTTTTGAATTTGTTGTTCTGTTCTTGTATCAACAGATGATGTTGCTTCATCAAGAATGAGCATTGGGGCATTGTTTACCATTGCTCTTGCAATAGTAAGTAATTGTCTTTGACCTTGGCTTATGTTTGCTGTTTCATCAAGCACCATATCATATCCACCTGGAAGTGAACGAATAAAGTGATCAATATGAGCAAAACTGCAAGCATTTTCAATTTGTTCATTTGTTAAACCTTTTGTTCCAAATGAAACATTTTCTCTTATTGTTCCATCAAATATCCAAGTATCTTGAAGAACCATTCCAAACAAACTTCTAACATATTCTCTTGACATATCTTTTGTTGAAACACCATCAATAGTGATTTCACCAGAATCTATCTCATAGAAACGCATAAGCAAGTTTACCAAAGTTGTTTTACCTGCACCAGTTGGCCCAACGATTGCAACTTTTTGACCTGGAAGAATTTTCGCTGAGAAATTCTTTATAATTTGTTTGTCTTTTGTGTAACCAAAACTTACATTTTTAAATTCAACTAAACCTTTGACATTTTCAAGAGTAGCTTTGTCGCCAGTTTCAACTTCTTGTTCTTCTTCACTCAAAAATTCAACAACCCTTTCTGTTGCAGCTGCACCACTTTGGAGAGTTGAACTTATTTGCGATATTTGACTTATTTGTTGGTTAAATATTCTCATATATTCAACAAATGCAACAACAGTAACTGCAAATAATGGGTCGCTTATTGCCATAATTCCACCAACAACGCAAACTATTGTGTATGCCAAGTTGTTGATAAAATTCATTGTTGGATACATTGTACCAGATATAAATTGCGACATAAATGCAGAATTTTTTAATTCTTTGTTTACTTTTTCAAAATCATTTTGTGCTTTTTGTTCAGCATTGAATGTTTTTACAATATTGTGTGCTGAATAATTTTCTTCAACAATACCATTTAATTCTCCAAGAGATTTTTGTTGTTTTACAAAGTATTTTTGAGAAAATTTTACTAATATCAAAACAAGTCCCATACTAATTGGCAAAGCACACAAAGTAATTAATGTTAATTGCCATGAGTTTACAAACATCATAACAAGTGAACCAATAAACATTGTTACACAAGTTATAACATTTGAAATACTTTCGTTAAGTGTTTGACCTATTGTTGAAACATCGTTTGTAACTCTACTTAAAATATCTCCATAGCTTGAGTTATCAAAATATTTTAGTGGTAATTTGTTAATTTTTTCAGAAATAAGAGTCCTATATTTTTGAGTGATTTTTGCAGTTACTCCACTCATTATAAAACCTTGGAAATAACTAAACACACTCGACACTGTACACATAACCAAAAGCCATATACATAGTGATGTTACTTTTTGTAAATTGATAGGAAGTCCAAGCGCTGAAACAAATATTTCTTTCCCAACATCTTTCAATAAATTTGGCAATATTAATGCAATAACTGTTCCAATAACAGCAAATAACAATGCAACAACAACTGCCCAACGATAAGGTTTTAGTGATTTTATCAATAGCATTAATGATTTTTTACCATTTTTTGGTTTTTGACCGATATTTTTATTATGTCTTGCCATTTTATAACTCCTCCTTATCTAATTGTGAAAGTGCAATTTCTTTGTATACATCGCAAGTTTCAAGTAACTCCTTATGCGTTCCAACCCCAACAATTCTGCCTTCCGAAAGAACAACAATTTGGTCTGCATCCATAATTGTTCCAACTCTTTGTGCAACAATTATTTTTGTTGCATCTTTTGTATATTTTGATAATTCCTTTCTAAGAGTTTTATCTGTTTTATAGTCAAGAGCAGAAAAACTATCATCAAATATATAAAATTCAGGGTTTTTGATTATTGCTCTTGCAATGCTCAATCTTTGTCTTTGCCCACCAGATACATTTGTTCCACCTTGAGCAATTTCTGCATTCACTCCACCTTCAAGATTTTTTACAAAATCGCTTTGACTTATTTCTAATGCTTTTTCAATTTGTTCATCTGTTGCATTTTCATTGCCATAAAGTAAGTTAGATTTTACTGTTCCAGAGAATAAATATCCTTGTTGTGGGACATAACCTATTTTGTTATTAAGGTCGCTAATTTTATAGTTTTTAATATTTTCGCCATCTATCAAGACTTCACCAAAACTTGCGTCATAAAATCTTGTGATTAAATTTACAAGTGTACTCTTTCCACTACCTGTTGAACCAATAAATGCAATAGTTTGACCTTTGTTTACTTTAAATGAAATGTTTTCCAATGTATTCATTTCTGCATCTGGGTATCTAAATGACACATTTCTAAATTCAATTTCACCTGCCAAGTTATCTCCTTTTATGCCATTTCCGTCTTGAACCTTTGATACTGTTCCAAGAACTTCATTTATTCTTCTGCCAGAAACAACACCCCTTGGAATAACAACAAACAACATTGCAATAAACATAAAACTCATAACAACATGCATTGAATATGAAACAAACACAACAAGGTCAGGATAAACCAAACTTCCACCGTCAATTAAGAATGCACCAATAAAGTAAATTGCAATACTTAATGCGTTCATAATTAGGTCCATACCTGGCCACATAAGTGCCATTGCCCTATTTACAAAAAGTTGAGTTTTTGTTAAATCATTATTAATATTATTAAACTTTTGTTCTTGCTCATTTTCGGCTGCATATGCACGAACAACTCTTATACCTGTCAAGTTTTCACGAGTAACATTGTTAATTCTGTCTGTTTTCTTTTGAATTTGAGAAAACTTTGGAACTGCAACAAAAAATAAAAACATAACCAATGCCAATAGTGCAATAACAGCACCTGCAGTTGTCCAAGTTAATGTTACTGATGAATTTACAATTTTTGAAATTGCATAAGCTCACATAACAGGGGCAGTAATTGCCATACGAAGTGTAACAAAAACTGTTTGTTCAACTTGTTTAACATCGTTGGTTGTTCTTGTAATTAAACTCGCAACAGAAAACTTGTTCATTTCTTCCATAGAAAATGAGTTTACCTTTTTAAACACATTTGTTCTTAATGTTTTTGCAAAATTTGAAGACACCGTTGATGCCAAGAAATTTACAAGCACAACACTTGCACAAATTCCAAGTGCAATAAGTATCATTCTTATGCCAATATCCCAAAACATTGAACTTGTAACAGTTTCGGTTGCTGTTTTTTGAATAAGGGCAATAATATCTCCCATTTTGGCAATAAGTTCCATTTCAAGATTTACTTGAAACACAATTATTCCAACTACCAAGGCACACAAAACCCATGTGTACCACTTGAAAAATCTAAGTAATTTTAACATACTTTTCTGTCCTTTTTTATTAAATTAAATAGTCATATGGTTAGTATTATATGCACATTTTTTAAAATTGTCAACATTAAATAGCACCAAAAAAACACAAAAAATCTCAAGCATTTACTTGAGATTTTTTCTATTTTTCTATTTTTTCTTCTGTTTTTGTATTAATTTTATTTTCAACATTTTGTGAGCTATTTTGTGTCAAAAGTTTTTGTTCTGCCTTTTGTTTCCTTTTTTCTTCTTGGGCTTGTTTGTTTTTCTTTCTAACTTCATCAAGTTTTCTAACAAGTTTTGGAATAAATATATGAAGTGGAATTGATATTAAAATAAATCCAAGGAGTAACAAAATTACTTTTAATGTAAATGCAGTCATTCCAAAGAAATCACCCATAACACAAATTGCCAAAATAATAAAGAAGATTGAAAGAGATAAACACCCTATTCTTATTTTTGTGAGTGGTAAACATAAGAAGAATAAATTTACATAACCAGTAAATATCAAAACAAGTGTTGCAAGTGTGTAATATTCTTCAGCATTCAAAACACCAAATCTCATTAATATTATAACTGCAAACACATTCATAAACATAAGTAATCCACTTGGGATACTGCGTTTGAGTACCACAGGTATAAAATCACCTTGAATAAGTTTTGTGTTTGGTTGAAGTGCAAGAATTACCGATGGCATACCAATTACAAATAATTCAAGAATAAACAAATTCTTTGGTGAGAATGGATATTGTGATAATGTTACAATCGAGAACAATGACAATAATATTGTAAACAATGTTTTCATTAAGAACAATGTTGATGATTGTTGTACATTGTTAATAACTTGTCTGCCTTCCCTTACAACTGCTGGAAGTGAAGAAAATTTTGAGTCCATAAGAACAAGATTACTAAGCCCCCTTGCAACATCACTACCATCTGCCATTGCGATTGAACAATCTGCTTCTTTTAGTGCCAAAGTATCATTAACACCATCACCAGTCATTGCAACAATATTACCTTGTTTTTTGAGTGATTTAACTAATATCAGTTTTTGCTCTGGGCTTACCCTTCCAAAAACTGTAAACATATTTGCATATTGTTCAACTTGTTGATTTGACACACCTTCAAGCGAAACAAAGTTTTCGGCATTTTCAACACCAACTCTTTGAGCAATCTTGCTGACCGTTACCGGATTATCTCCAGAAATGATTTTTATTTGAACATTATTTTGTTTAAACCATTCAATAGTTTCCATTGCATCTTCTCTTATATGGTCCTCAATGGCAATAAGCAATAATGGTTCACAATTCTTTGGTGCTTCTTCTTTTTCGTTTAACATTGATTTTGAATGTGCCAAAAGTAAAACTCTTTGACCTTTTGATGTATGTTCAAAAATTTTGTCTTTTAATTCATCATTAATCTTACTATTTGTAAATTCAGGCGCTCCCAAAACAAAAGTTCCCAAATCTTCAAAAGATGTCAAAGTACATTTTCTTTTTGATGAAAATTCAATATTATATGCCAAATGCAAATCATTATTTTTGCCAAATTCAATTAGCATTGCATTGCTTGTTGCATTTGATGTTGTTTGATTATATAAAATATTTGCAATAATATTTTTATT
Organism: uncultured Clostridia bacterium; assembly: GCA_937915245.1. Taxonomy (GTDB): domain Bacteria; phylum Bacillota; class Clostridia; order Christensenellales; family UBA1242; genus UBA5893. The sequence goes on from CALDLU010000216.1 coordinate 6,546, forward strand.
TTCAACTTTTTTTAGTTTGCCAATTTCTTCAACTTCGCAAACACGCATTGTTCCATCTGTTATTGTTCCTGTTTTATCAAGACACAAAACATTGCTTCTTGCAAGCATTTCAATGGAGAATAAATCTTTTACCAGTGTCTTTTTTCTACTTAACTTTATAACTCCAACAGCAAGTGCTATTGTTACAAGAAGGAACATTCCAGCAGGAACCATTCCTGTAAGCGCCCCACAAGTTTTGATAACTGTCATTGTAAGGTTATGGTCATATGAATAATAGTTACTTGCGAACATTATTCCACCAACAGGTATAATTCCAATGCCAATATATTTTATTATTGAATTAAGGTCTTTATATAAGTTTGAATTTGGGCTTTTGAATTGTTTTGCCTGTTGAGCGATTGATTGAATATAGTTATCTTTTCCAATCTTATCAACTCTTGCTTTGCAACTTCCAGAAATAATAAAACTTCCTGCATAAATAGTGTCGCCCAC
>CALDLU010000217.1:0-3952 GCA_937915245.1 uncultured Clostridia bacterium
TTGTCCAATTTCTTATCTTCGTATTTTATTAATTTCCTAAAATGAAAATTAGATACGGAATTTTGAAACTTATTTATAAAGTTTTCTATATTATTCATGTATTTTATACACGAATAATATACGCCTTCAGTAAATATTGTGTTTTTATACTTTGAAATATTAAAATTTATTTTTTTATTCTTGTATACGATTAAATAGTACAAAAAGCACTCAAGTAAAATGTATGTAAGCTTGTCCGCAAATTGAATTTCATTATAATAATCTATGCTATAATTTATGAATTTAGAATTACCAAGTTTATTTTCCGCAGAAGCAAAAAAGCCTATAAGTCTTTTCAGCTCAAGAAAATCAAAAACTTGCGCACTTGACTTATATTCCAATACATTTCCTTTTAGATGTGGTATTTTATGTAATACAAAATTGTTTTCGTAAAAATATTCAACATTCTTCATAATAAACATTATACAATAAGTTTTATAAAAATACTAGTAAATATAATAATATAAATATATAGCTATTTGTTTTTTTACATTTCCATATCACTTTCTCGTTTTTTCTTACGGGCTTTTCGTTCTTCAAGGAGTTTAGTTAAGACATCATCAAATTCATCATCATTCATGTCAGCGACAAAATTATCTGTTCTTTGGTCTAAGATTTCTTCTCTCTGTTTCTTTTCTAGTAACATTTGGTCCTCTTTTACCTTTTCATTAAATTTGTCGGTTGTTTGGCGGATATATTCATTATCTACTGAGTTGTAAACCATAATTGTAGTTTTTACATCGCGATGGCCTAAAAGTTGTTGAATTACTTTTGGATTTTCATTCATTTCAAAAAGCATATTAGAAAATGTATGTCGTAGTCCATGAAAGTGAATATTGCACTTAGTCAATTGATGTCGTCTTTTCCAACCATCAAAAAGTTTTCTACAACCATAATACGTTCTAACACTTCCATCATCATTAGAGAAAATATAGGCCGTATTTGCCGTCAAATCGGCTGTAACTCTTGGATTGGATTTCTGTCTATCCTTTTGCTTTTCACGCCATTCTTTAAGCATTTCAACGATTATATCAGCAATAGGGATTTCTCTCACACTACATGCAGTTTTTGTGTCTCCAACAACTGTTAAACGACTTGTTACATTGCCTTCATTATCAAACTTTGGTATTGTTGTTATTGCTCGTTCAACTTTTAATGTTTTAGTTTCAAAATTTACATTTCGCCATTTTAAAGCAAGTGCTTCACCAATACGAAGCCCACCAAACATTAGACATACACAAAGTGGCTTAATAAAATTGCCGTCATCTTTTGCGAGTTCTTCTAAGAATCTAACTCTTACTTCTGGCGTAAGCGCTTTGTACTTTTCGCTATTACTAACTTTATCATGTGCTCTAACTTTTACCTTGTTAACTGGATTTTGCGTTACCCATTTGTTGTCTATGGCATATTCAAAAAATTGCGACATTAAGTGTTTAATCTTTTTTATTGTATTTACGCTATAATCCTTGTCTATCATATTATTAATTACTCTTTGAACAACATAAGTATCAATTTCGTAAACTTTCATATTCCCAACTTGTGGTTCAATATGTAATTTATAATTTCTAATAATGCCTTCAAAAGTTCTAGGTGTAACTGATGATTTTTTAAAAACCATCAGCCACTCTCCCATCAGTTCTCCAAATGTTCGCTTTTCAACTATTTCATAAGAATTGCTTTTAATTCTTCCACTAATATCAAACATCTTTTTTGCAACGGTTGCTCTATTTTTGCCATATACAACTTTTTTAACTTGTCTACCTTTATCATCATATCCAACAGTAATACTTCCAACCCATAGTCCATCAGAACTTCTTTTGAAAATACTACCTTCGTTATTATTTGTTCTAACCTTACTTACAACTTTATTTTTATTTGTTGTTGGCTGTTTCTTCTTTCTAGGCATTTGGCACCTCCATTTGTCCATTATTTAATGTTAGCCAAGTTACAAAATTAAGCACACTCACAACTTGTCTTTTGCCAACTTTGGTTGTTGGAAATGATTTACTCCTAAGTAAACTTCTAACATTATCTCTACCAAGTCCAGTGATTTTGATAAGGTCATCGCAATCTAAAAAGTCTTTGTTATATTTAATTGAAATACGCTGAGTTTCAGATTGAATTAAACTATTCAAATCAATATTTTTATCATTCATATTCAATTTTGGTCCTCCTTTCTAATTAAGTTAATTCGCTATCTTTTAGTTCTTGTACTTGCGTTCTCAATTGTGCAACTAAATCATCACACAAATCTTTTAAATCTTCAGATGTTATATTTTCAAGATTTCCATATCCATCAATTCTATATATGTCAGCACTATAGGTATCGCCAATAAAATATCTTAGCCTATCAATGCTGTCCGAATTTTCGGATATAACCATATCTTCATCATCAGAAGTTACATAGTTTTGCTCTTCCAAATAATCTAAAATATCATCATCGGCAGAACAAGCATTATAAATTTTTTTATATTCATCTTCAGTACCACAATCAATGGTTTCTTTTATGTTGTTAAGTTCTTTGATAATTCTTCTTTTATCATTTATTAAGCTCATTTTTATCTCCTTCTTCCAATTTTGCTTTCTTTATTATTGGTTCCAATCTTTCGGAAATTCTTTTTATCATAAGTGGTGGAACACTCATTCCACACACATAAGACACACCATCAAGACTATCTGTTAAAAAATTGTAATCTTGTGGGAATGAAGATATTGAAATAATATCTTGTTTTGATAGTCTTGTTTTTGTGTCCCATCTTATGTTATTGCAGTGAGCAGTAAGCGTTGGTGCAACTTGGTCATCATACACAAAACAATAGTTGAAGAACGAACTTTTCCCACGAGCCTTCATACAAGCGTTTTCAAGGTTTCTATCACCATATTTTGCGTATTTAATTAAACCAAGCAAATTATCAGTAATTCCTTCCATTGAACCTTCTTGTGATTTAACTTCTTCAAAGTTAATTGGCGCATATAAAAAAGACATATCCAGTTTTTCTAAATCAACATTTAATTTTGTTGCTATAAAAAATACTCTATGTCTTTTCTGTGGCACGCCCATCTGCTCGCCTTTCAATAACCAATGTTTGACCTTGTATCCTATATCGTGAAAATGTTTGTATATCCTTTGAACATATCTCCAAGCGTTGCCTTTCGTTAGTCCTTCGACATTTTCCATAATTACAAATCTTGGTCTTAACTTTTTAACAGTGTCAATAAACACAAAAGATAAATCATCAAGAGTTTGTTCTTTTTGTCCTTCTCGGAATTTCTTTTTTACACCCCACGATTTTTCGCGCTTTCCTGCCATACTGAATGTTGTGCATGGTGGCGAGCCATCAAGAATGTCTAGGTCAAACAATTCTTTTGGTATTTGACTATCATCAATTTCGTTAAACTCCCGTATATCCATCACAAAATTGTGTTTAGGATTATGATTGGCAAGATAGATAGAGTTCATTCTCTTATCTATCTCCAAATCACCAATCACATCGTATCCTGCAAGTTTATAGCCCATTGTAGAGCCACCACCGCATGCAAAACACGAAAACACTTTTAGTCCATTTTTTGTTTTTGGATAATCGCTAAAATGCCAATACCAATCATTACTTTGTTTTGTTTTAAGATGATTAAAATCACTACCAAGCAAATCAAAAAAAGTCTGTTGCATAGTTTACTCCATTTCATCATCAAATTGTCTTGCCTTTCTATGTTCCCTTTCTTTAATAAGTGGAAAAACGATTTTATTAATTTCTTCTGTGAATTTTTCTTTGTCAGACACAAGTGCTTGATTTGCGTCTTTATATCCACAATTATCAAATGTGCAATAATTTATATTGTTTTCATCAAAATACTCTATTAGAGCTTTGGTTGCTATTTGTCCTGCTTCATCATTATCCAATGCTAAAATAAA
>CALDLU010000218.1:0-9720 GCA_937915245.1 uncultured Clostridia bacterium
GCCAGTATTAACGCATTTAAAGGTGTCAGTACAAAAAACAAAAAGAGTAGGTTAATCCCTACTCTCGTTGGTTGGAATGAGTGGACTATGGTCTATCGACCCCCACCTTATCAGAAAAGTGTATGTTTTTGAGTGGGTTTATATGCACACCTTTGAATGTGCCTAAAATAATGGCTTTGGAGCAAATAAAAAACTCTTTTGATGTCAAACAAAAATGCACACTTGACATCAGTTGACATCAAATGCGCACTTTATATTAAACTTTTGCTATCTAAAACGGTCTAAAACGCGATAAATTTTTCTAAAACTTTTTAGGAGATTGATTTGATTTCAATTTATAATTAGTTGTATTGCTTTTGGAAAAATTGTGAGATAAATATAATCAGCTGTCTTACGCATTTAACAAAAATGCGTATTTACGCAAAAGTTTTAAATGTATAGTTGACATTGTGGATATAATTTGATAAAATTCATTTAACAAAAATGCGTATTTACGCAAAAAATTTAGGAGGATAGTATGCAAATTAATAGAGATTTATATTTAAACAAGTTAATTAACAAAAGAGAAAATGGCTTAATTAAGGTTATAACTGGAATAAGAAGATGTGGCAAATCATATTTGCTTTTCAATATTTATCATAACTATTTGGTATCGTCGGGAATAAATGAAAATCAGATAATCGAACTTGCCCTAGATGAAACTCAAAATTCAAAATATAGAAATCCAATTGAATTAGATAAATATATAAGAGATTTGACAAAAGATAAAAGCACAATGTTCTATGTGTTTATCGATGAAATTCAAAAAGTGGAGAATATTCAAAATCCATATATTGATGACAAAGACTCAAAAATTGGGTTCGTGGATACTTTGCTTGGGCTTATGAAACTTCCAAATGTAGATTTGTATGTAACTGGTAGTAATTCAAGAATGCTATCTTCAGATATTTTGACCGAGTTTAAGGATAGAGGTGATGAAATTAGAGTAAATCCATTAACTTTTAAGGAATTTTATTCGGCTGTTGGTGGGGATAAAAATTCTGCTTGGCAAGAATATTTAACCTATGGCGGAATGCCACTTTCAGTCACAAAGAAAACACACGAAGAAAAGAGCAAGTATTTAAAAGATTTGTTTGCCAAAACCTACATTACCGATGTTTTGGATAGAAATAAGATAGTCAAAGATAAGGAAGTTTTGGAAGATTTGCTAAATATGGTTTCATCATCAGTTGGTTCTCTTACTAATCCTACTAAACTTGCAAATTCTTTTGCAACCCTAAAACAAGTTAAAATAAGTTCGTCAACTATTGGTCTATACTTGAACTACCTAATTGATGCCTTTATTCTAAACAAAGCATACAGATATGATGTTAAAGGTAAAAAATATATTGATACCCCACTAAAATATTACTTTACAGACATTGGGCTTAGAAATGCAAGGCTTAATTTCAGACAACAAGAAGAAAATCATATTATGGAAAACATAATTTATAATGAATTATTATATCGAGAATTTGATGTTGATGTTGGTGTTGTGGAATATAATTATAAAGACGATTTTGGCAAAAGTAAACGCAGTCAACTCGAAATAGATTTTGTTGCAAATAAAAATAGCAAAAGATACTATATTCAATCAGCATTAAACATAGACACTAACGACAAAAAAGAGCAAGAAACCAAATCACTAAACAAAATTGCTGACTCCTTTAAAAAAATTGTTATTGTTAAAGATAATATAATTCCTTGGCATGATGAACAAGGAATATTATATATTGGCATTCAACAATTTCTACTTGAAGACAATGCAATGGAATTATAGTTTAAAATAACTTTTGAAATTTTAATCCTTGCAATACCTTTCTAACCTATCTAAAAAAGTTTTCAAAATGCAATAGTTTTTCTACTCCAACTAGAAAAACTTTGTAAAATTATAATGTTTTTGGGGTTTATTATATCTTTAAAAATCTCTTTTTTTCTATTTTTCATACATTTTTAGGAGAAAGTTATGGTTTATTGTATCATATAAAAATTTACAATTTCAAATTATACTGACATATATAGAAATAAAATTTACGAAAATTCAATACAAAAAGGAGTCGTTTATGATATAATCAAAACATAGGAGAAAATGTTATGTCTAACATTAAGGTTTTTGAAGATAAAAAAATAAGAACTCAATGGAATGCTGACGAAGAAGATTGGTATTTTTCTGTTGTTGATATTGTTGGTGTTTTAACTGACAAAGATTATGACAATGCTCGTAAATATTGGAAAGTATTAAAAGGTAGATTAAAAAGCGAAGGAAGTGAACTGGTATCATTTTGTTACCAGTTGAAATTACCTGCCCAAGACGGCAAGTTAAGAGAAACAGATGTCTTAAACACAAAAGGCATTTTAAGACTTATCCAATCAATTCCAAGCAAAAAAGCTGAACCTTTCAAAATGTGGCTTGCACAAGTCGGAAGTGAAAGACTAGATGAAATTGCCGACCCACAAAAAGCCATTGACAGAGCTGTTGAAACATATAGACAAAAAGGCTATCCAGAAGAATGGATAACTCAAAGAATGATGACTATTAAAATGAGAAAAGAACTCACTGACGAATGGCAAAATCATGGGGTTACGCAAGAAAAAGACTATGCAATACTCACAAATGAGATGACAAAAGCGTGGTCTGGAATGAGTGTTCAGGAATACAAACAACTAAAAGGCTTGAAAAAAGAGAACCTAATGGACAATATGACAAATATTGAACTTGTCCTTAATATACTTGCAGAAGTTACAACAACAGCCATTTCAAAACAAGAGAGTCCAAAAACTTTTGAAGAAAATAAAAAGATTGCTCGTCGTGGTGGAAGTGTTGCTAGTGATGCCAAGAAAAGATATGAAGAAGAAACTGGCAAAAAAGCAATCTCCCCACTCAATGCAGACAATAAAAATTTACTTGAAATAAAACCTGATGAAGAAAAATAAAAAAATATGACTATTGAAAAACACTAGGAACTAACCTAGTGCTTTTTTATTTCTTTATAAATTCAATTATATTTTTCTTTTTGTCGGTTGGTAATGCTTCAATTAAAGTTTTTAATTCGTTATCTATTTTATAATCTGCAATGTCAGAACTGAAAAATCTTTCAATCGGAAATTCGCATATCTCTAAAATTTGTAATAGTTTTTCAACTGTTAAAACAATTCTTCCACTTTCAAGTTGAGCAACATATTGAGGACTCATTCCCATTCTTTGACTTAATTCTCTTGCAGATAGATTAGCTTTATTTCTAACATATCCAACTCTTGTTAATATATCTTTTATACCCATAAACGCCTCCAAAAATCTCTTACTACAATTATAATTTATATATGTTTTTCTATTAGAAACTCACATACATAAATTTTTCTCAAAATATCAAAATTGAATACACACAAACATAAAAATATGTTATGATGAATAGTAATAGTATTCAAAGTGAATACTTTGGGAGTTTATTATTATGGAAAAACATAAAATTTGCTTTACTGGACATAGACCAAAAGGCTTACCTTGGGGTTATGATGAAACAAAAGAAAGTTGCATTTTGTTTAGGAATGTGATGTTTTCTATAATTGAAAAAGCAGTAATAAATGGCTATACATACTTTATTTCAGGAATGGCGTTAGGTATTGATATGATTTGCGCAGAGATAGTTTTGAAACTCAAAAAAAAATATAAGAATGTAATGCTAGAATGTGCTATTCCTTGTATAAACCAAGAAAAGAAATGGAGTTCATCACAGCAAGAGAGATATAGAAAAATACTTCACAAAGCCGATGTTGTGCATTATGTAAGCAAATCCGAATATACCAATACTTGTATGAATGATAGAAATAACTATATGGTTGAGCAAAGTGATGTTGTTATTGCAGTATGGAATGGAAGCCCTAGTGGCACTGGAAACACTGTTAAAATGGCAAAAAATGCTGGCAAGAAAGTTAGAGTCGTTGACCCATACAATCCCAAATAATGCAATTTATTATTCGTTTTCAAACAAAAATGAGAGCAAATACTGCTCTCATTTTTATATAGGTCAATATAATAATTAAACAATTTTTGATGATTTAAGATAACAATAAGTTGTTCCATTTTCTTTATATGTTCCAAAAATTCCTTCCACGGTTATATACTTGTTTTGCTTTGGATAATTTCCATTAGACAAAACAAATTCTAAACCTTGCGAGCAACAACCTAAGGCATCATTTATTATTATAGCATGATATGTTGTGTTAGTGGCATTGTCATAATATACACTATGTGTTCCACTTGCTTTTATGGTTTTGCCTTTATATTCACTTGGTGAAGATAGCATATTATAAACTTGCGAATATACCATTGTGCTATTCATATTTGTAAGGTCAATATAATTTCCACTTGTATCAATATTTTTACCACAACCACCAATAGAAATAAATATAATTCCCACCATTAAGACAAGAGATAAGGTCATAAATACTTTTTTTAATTTTGATTTCATACTTTTCTCCTATAAGCAAATTTTCCTATAATGAAAAAAGCAATAAAACAAACAATATCAACAAGTATAATAGTCGCACCAACTGGTGTTCCAATCAATATAGAAAGGATTATTCCAAAGAAGGCACACAAAACGGATATTACACCAGAACAGATAATTACTCCCTTAAAACTTTTGAAAACTCGCATTGCTGAAAGTGCTGGGAATATCACAAGTGCTGAAACCAAAAGCGAACCAACCAAATTCATAGCAATAACTATAACAATGGCAATTATACTTGCAAGCAAGATGTTAAATAATTCGGTTTTTGTTCCGCTTGCTTTTGCAAAATTTTCATCAAATGTAACTGCAAAAATCTTATTGTAAAAGAAAATAAAGAACAATATAACAAACAGAGCAAGTCCTATTGTAAGCCATACATCGCTTGATGAAAGTGTAAGAATTGAAGTTGAACCAAAAAGTGTTGTGCATACATCACCAGATACATTTGAAGACACATTAAAGACATTTAAAAGAAGATAGCCAATAGCAAGTGCACTAACGGATAAAATTGCGATTAAAGCATCTCCATTTATTTTTTTATTCTGGCTTGTTTTTAATAGAAGAATTGCACAAACAATGGTTATTGGCAGAACAATAATCATATTGTTAGTAAGACCTAACACACTTCCGATAGCCATTGCACCAAAAGCAGTATGGGAAAGTCCATCTCCAATATATGAAAATCGTTTTAACACCAAAGTTACACCCAAAAGTGAAGCACAAAGAGAGATTAAAATTCCAACAATTATAGCATAGCGAACAAAGGGGAATGACAAATAAAATGATAATGTTTCAAAAAGTTTACTCATCTTGATGACCCCCTATATGTCCGCCTGCATACTTTTCAAATTGCTTGCCTAAATCACTATTTTCAAATTCTTCTTTTGTTCCAAAAAATGGGTTACTATTCACAAAAAGAATGTGTTTAGCATATTTCAAGGCTGAAGATACATCGTGAGAAATCATAATTACGGTAATGCCATTTTTGTTTAACTTATCTATAATCTCATACATTTCTTCTGTGGCCTTTGGGTCAAGACCACTAACTGGCTCGTCAAGCAACAATATTTTTTGTGTGCTACACAAAGCTCTTGCAAGCAAAACTCTTTGCTTTTGTCCGCCAGAAAGTTCTCTAAAACATTTGTTTTTAAGTTTTTCAATTCCAATTTCTCTCATTATGTCAATAGTTTTTTGCTTTTCTGTCTTATTGTAAAAAGGTCTCAATCCACATCTGTTTTGAAAGCCGCTAATAACAATTTCATAACAAGTTGCTGGAAAGTCTTTTTGAACTATCGTTTGTTGGGGCAGGTATCCTATATCTTTTTTTGTTAAACCATTTTCAAACTCAATTTTTCCACTAATGATTGGAATAAGCCCTAAAATTGTTTTCATTAAAGTGGATTTTCCCGCACCATTTTCTCCAAGGATACAAAGATAATCACCATTTTCAGTACTAAAAGATAAATTTGACAAAATAGCATTTTTATCATAGCCAATGGAAATATTTTTACATTCAATTTGTGTCATATTCCCACCTACTTAACCGCTTCTTTCAAAACTTCAAGATTACTTTGCATAATTGATAAATATGTCTTTCCACTTTTTGTTGTGGTGTTTTGTATACTATCTAATGTTAAGATTTTTTGGTCTTTTGATTTAGTGTTTTCCTTAATTGTATTTGCGATTTTTCCATCTGAAGTTTCAATTTGAAGAATGACTTTCAAATTTAATTCATCAACTTTGCCTGCCAAAAAAGTAATCGTTTCAAAACTTGCTTCAGTTTCTGCAGAACAACCAACAAAAGCTGCAAAATAGTCAAGTTTATAATCATCTACCAAATATCTAAATGGGAATCTATCACCAAAAAGCAAAGTTTTTGTTGTTCCAGCATCAACAACTGCTTGATATTCTGTATCAAGAGTATTTAATTTAGCATTATAAGCTGTTGCGTTTGCAGAATAATTATCTTTGTTTGCACTATCGATAATTGAAAGTTTGTTTGCAATCTCTGTTACAAAGATTTGAGCATTTTTAAGTGAAAGCCAAACATGTTCATCATATTCAACTTCTTCTTCCTCATGTTCATGTTCGTGTTCATGTTCTTCTTCGCCTTGCATACCTTCTTTTTGTTCTTCTTCTTTCTTTTTATCGCCAAGAACATCTAACAAGTTTATAACTTGCATATTTTTGTTTGTTGCATTGTTTAATGCGTCTGCAACCCAAGTGTCAGATTCTCCACCAACATAAATAAATAAATCGCAGGTTGAAATTTTTGCAATATCAGCGACTGATGGTTGATAACTATGCAAATCTTTTCCGTTATCCAAAAGTAAAGTCAATTCAACATTGTTGTTTTCTCCAACAACTTCTTTTGCCCAGTCATATTCTGGGAATATAGAGCAGACAACACTAATTTTATTGTCTTTGTTATTATTGCCACAGGCAGAAAGACCAAAAATTGTTCCTATGCCTAAAACCACAGCAAAAATAAACATAAATAATTTTTTTACGTTTTTCATTTTTATTATTCTCCTTAAAAATTTTTATAAATAAGCACACAAAAATTAACACAATTATAGTGTTTCAATTGTTTTCTTATTTAATTTAAAAGCTCAATTTTTAAGGATATTAAACTATCTTTCTTATAGGTGCTGTTAACTTTTATTTTTTCATTTGATAATTTTGGAAATGAATTTAAAACAACAATTGCAATAGTAATTGCACCTAGTCCAAACTTTTTTAGTCCTTTTTCACAAATTGCAATTTCTTCACAAATTTCGCAATCTATGCCACTACATTCGTGATTTGATTTTTCGCCAATAAAGAAAATAGAGAAAGCAAAAAACAATATTGAAATTATGGTTACAATCAAAATCAATTTTTTCTTTCTCATATTTACCCCCTTTATCTATTTAAAGATTTACAATCTCCACATATTCCATATAAAACAGAATCTGATTTAAAAACTTCAAAATTTGTATTTTTCAAAACAATAGATGTTAATTTATGGCTCTCTTCATCGTTTAAATGTATAGATTTTCCACAATTTTTACAAAGCAAGTGTATATGTCCTTTGCAATCATCATTGTCAATAAATTGATAGAATTTTTTATTAGTTCCAACTTTCGTTACAATTCTAACTTTATTAGACTTTTCCAATTCTGCCAAATTCCTATAAATCGCACTTAAACTAATATTTTTATTTTTTAATGCGTCAAATATTTCTTCAACGCTAAAAATTTTATCAATGTTATCATTAAAAAATTCTATTATAGTTTTTCTCTGTTTAGTATCGTAACTCATTTTTTACACCTTTCAATTTGCGAATTATTCGCAATTTTATATCTAAATTTTAATTTTGTCAAGTGTTTATAATAAAAATGTGATTTTCTTTTACATTTATTTCTTAATTATTTTTGTTTAGAATTATTGGTTTGTAGTCCCTTTGTGTTATAATACCATTAGAGGTAAAGTTATGAGCAACAAAGAAATAAAGGAAGAAAGCAAAGATAGAAAAATAAGACGACACGAAGTTAGTTTTTCTGCTATTCAAGGCAACCAAAGTCAGGACTATTTAGATGGATATTTGAATAAACATTCTTCACAAGGAAGTGTGGATATTGTTGACCAAATGGTAGATAAAATTGATAAGAAAATTTTGAGAGAAAGTCTGCCTAGGTTGCAAGGTCAAGACAAACTCATATTGTGCCAATATCTTGCCGGAACAAAGCAAAATGTTATTGCTGAAAGATTTGGAATTAGTCCAAGTGCAATAAATCAAAGACTAGAAAAAATTATATATAATTATCGTGTTATACTTTGTAATAATGAAGAATTTACACAGTCATCATTTTGGGATAAATTTCAAAGAGAAGCTGAATATCTATTTAATGCTTATTTGCAAGAAATAAGGCAAAAAGGAATATTGACTATTGACCTTAACGAAGTCAAGAATCTAATAAAAGAAACAAGAAAAGCCATAACTCATAGCATAACAACAAAGTCAAATATGAATATACGTGAACAACTATCCAAACAAATTGATTATTCTTCTCTTGATGATAAATACATAGAACAAATGAATAATGCTTTTGCTGAGCAAGGCATTGAAGCCCATTTTGAAAAGTTGAAAACTTTTAAAGGTAATATCGTGCAAGTCCTTAAAATGGTTGATGATTTTATTGCAGATTTGGAAGAAAAAAGTGGTCAATTAACAACTAAATAAATAAAAATTAAAAAAATTTAAGTTTTTTTTGAAAAAGATACTTAATTTTTGGTTAAAAAATGTCCTTATATATAGAGGGGCTAAATATTTGAATAAAGAACTATTGTTTTGATAGTTCTTTTTCTTTTGGACCACATTATATTTTTTTCTAACAAAGAAAAATGATACTAACTTTGCGTTCATAACCAACAAACCCCAAAACCCAATTTATATCTAACAAAGAAAAAATGGTTGCCCACCCTTGTATATATAAATAAAAATATATATTTTTCTTGTTTTGTTAGATAAAGAAAGAAAATTTGATAAAGAAAGAAATTCGGTTGAGAAGTTGCAAGTTTGACATGGTTTTTTCTTGTTAGATATTTAGTTGAAAGAGATAAAACGAAATATTACCTATTGCTAGTTAGGTAGTTTTTTTCGTGCAAGCAAATTTAACTAAAAGGAGGATTTTCAAAATGTAAAAACAAACAAAAACAATCATTGCCCCTTTAATTAGAAATAGAAAGAGATGTAAAAATTCTGCGAATTTTTGGTACGGGCGGAAATATCTCAAAATGTGCAAACAAGATTTACCATTTTGCGAAATTTCCTACTACATAGAAAGACTAGAAAATAATTAGGAGGCTAAAATGGCTAGAATTAAAACAAAAGATTTGAAAACTCAATATATGATTAGAGTTTACAATCAAGATGAGTATGAGATTTTTAAGCGAGCACTTGAAAAGTTTAAGGATAAGTTTGATAGCCTAAATGACGCTATGAAATATTTTGCTTTACTTGGTGCCGATAAAATGCTTGGAGATAATGCACTCAACCAAAGTATAAATTTCAGCGAGATTAGAAAAAGATTACAAGAAATAAACGACAAACTCACAACTATATCTGCAAACCAAAAAATGGACTTTGTGGATACTAATGCAAATGTGAGAATAAATCAAGCACTGC
>CALDLU010000219.1:0-1523 GCA_937915245.1 uncultured Clostridia bacterium
TAAAAACAGATACAAATGAAGATGGAACAACTGAAACCTATTATGCAATATCAACTCCTGAACAACTTGCAGGAATGTTTGAAGTTGTAAATTCAAATAGTGTTAATGCTGAAAGTATTAATACATATACATATAAACTAACACAAAATATTGACCTTAGTGGCAAAACATGGAGTATAGTAAATTTTTATAAGGGATATGTCTTTGACGGAAATAGTTTTCATATACAAAATTTAAACATAAGTTCTTCATCAACAAATGTTGGTTTTGTTGGCGTGTTATATGGAACAATACAAAATCTTTATTTTGATAATGCAACAATAAAAAACACAAATAATACTGGAGCAGCAAATAAAACTGGGGTCGTTGCTGGTCGTGTAAGTGGTGGGGAAATTATCAATGTAACGGTGGATAGTAACAGTTCAGTTACAGGAAACTACTATCTAAACAATAATGATAGATGTGCTGGTGGAATTGCTGGTTATATAAGTAGCGGAAAGATTATTAATTGTATAAATTATGCAAGCGTTGGAACAGCAAAATTTGTTGGTGGAATTGCTGGGGAAATAGACTCTGGCACAATAGAAAATTGCACTAATTATTCTTCTATTCTTAATGCTGGTTCAAATGAGTATCCAAGAGTTGGTGGAATTGTTGGCGAAAGTTATGGCAGTATTGCATATTGCTCGAATTTAGGAAATGTAACTTATTCAGTTTATGCAACTGGAGATTTTAGAGTTGGTGGAATTGTTGGACATAATGGTGGGAATTTATCACTTTGTGTAAATAAGGGTAGTATATATGGCACAAATACAAGCACTGCTATTGCATATGCTGGAGGAATTGCTGGTTATTCCAATGAAAAAATTGAGAATTGCTTGAATACTGGTAGCATTTCAGCATATTCAGCCAAACTATCAACTTCATCAAGTCAAAATGTTGTTACAAAATCCGTTTCAGAAACAGAATATTATAAGAACACATATTTCTTCTGGGGTTGGGCAACTGAATGGTTTTGGTACACAAGGAATTCTGCTTCTATTACAATAACAAATATAGATGCTTATGCTGGTGGAATCGTTGGAGTTGGAAATGCAGAAGTTTCCAATTGCTATAATAGTGGGCAAATAACAGGTGGCTATAAAAAAATAAGTGTTTCAATAACCGAAACATTAAAAAAAGATGCAAAGTATTTAAGTGTTGCAGGTGGCAACCCTGTTTCAAGAAGTCACACATCAACATTTGATGTATTTACAATGATTGGTACAGGTGCAATAAACGGTGGAGATTCAACAACAAAACAATCTATATGTAAGAATGATTGCCTAAAATTTCAAAATGGAGAATCGTATATAAACTCTGGAGGGTTAATATATTATCAATCAGTCGGCAGTTGGGCATTTATGTCTGAAATGGGTGGAACTAGTTATGGTTCAAAGACTTCCGATGAGTTTGATGTAATTGAAATTGCAAAAAATGAGTGTAATACATCTTCTCAAACCGCTGGAAAGGTTGTCCAAAGA
>CALDLU010000220.1:0-3097 GCA_937915245.1 uncultured Clostridia bacterium
TATTCTTTGTTTCATTATTTTTTCTCCTGTTTTATCTTTCCAAAACGTCTATCTCTAGACTGATATTCTATTATTGCCTTTTCAAGTTGTTTTTTATCAAAATCTGGCCAATGAATTTTTGGAAAATACAATTCACTATATGCAGATTGAAACAACATAAAGTTACTTAACCTTTGTTCACCACTTGTTCTAATGATTAAATCTGGATATGGTAAGTCTTTTGTGTACAATTCACTCGCAATATCATCAGCAGTTACAAAAGTTTTGCCTTTTTTTATCAAATTATTACATGCATAGGCAATTTCATCTCTACCACCATAACTTAATCCAATATTAACAACAAAATCAGTATTATGTTTTGTTTTTTCAGTAACATCAATAAGTAATTCATATAACTCTTTTGGAAGTCTTTTTATATCTCCCATTGTTTGAATTTTTACATTGTCATTAATAAATCTTTGGTAATTTTCTTTTAAGTGGTTTAATATCAAATCAAAAATACCATAAACTTCTTCTTTTTCTCTTTGCCAATTTTCAGTTGAAAAAGCAAAAAAAGACATAACCTTTATGCCAAGTTCTTTTCCTGCTTTTGTAACTCTTTTAAGAGCGTCAACACCTGCTTTATGACCAGCAAGTCTTGGTAATAATCTTTTTTTTGCCCATCTTCCATTGCCATCCATAATTATCGCAATATGTTTTGGAATATTATTAGGGTCTATTTTTTTTGGCATAGCAATCAATCCTTTAACTTAAATAAGAATTTCCCTACAGTCAAAAGGACTGTTTTGTCTTGTAATATCGTTTGATTTGTAACTAATGTTACATCACCATCAACATTATGATTGTTTTCAACAACTTTATAAGAAATTTTTTGGTTATCTAATTCTTTCTCGACATCTTCAAGCTTTTGCCCAATATAGTCCTTCATTAAATCTCCATAACTTCTTTTTCTTTGTTTGCACTTTCTTCATCGCACATAGCAATATACTTATCTTGAATTTTTTGTACTTCTTCCTCAAGATTTGCATATTCATCTTCACTAATTTCGTTGTCTTTTTTCATTTGTTTAAACATATCTAAACAATCTCTACGAGCATTTCTTAAAACAACTTTTGTTTCTTCACAAAGTTTTTTAACTTGCTTTACAATTTCTTTTCTTCTTTCTTCTGTGAGTGCTGGGAATACAAGTCTAATAACTCTACCATCATCGCTAGGATTTACCCCAAGGTCAGCTTCTTGCAATGCTTTTGTTACAGCTTTTAATTGAGATTGGTCCCAAACATTAATAGCAAGCACTCTTGCTTCTTGAACAGATATATTTGCCATTTGATTTAATGGAGTTGGAACTCCATAATATTCTACGCTTACCTTATCCAAAATATGTGGATTTGCTCTGCCTGCTCTTATAACTTGATATTCAGATATTAAGTGGTCAATAGCCTTTTTTAAATCTTGTTCATAATCAGCCTTAACACTTTTTACCATTTCTATGTCTTGCATAAATTCTCCTTTAATACTATTTTATATATTACTATAAATTTATTATGAAATCAAACAAAAAACAATAAAAAACCGTAGTTAAATAAAACTACGGTCAAAATTATTAATTATTTTGTCCAATCTCTTTTTTCAAGACCTTCACCCATTTCATAACGAGTAAATCTTCTTATGCTAATTTTTTCTCCCATAGCTAAGATTGCTTCATTAACAACTTCTTTAACTGATTTTGAAGGGTCTTTAACAAAATCTTGTTCAAGCAAGCAAATTTCTTTGTAGAATTTGTGAATTCTTCCTTCAACCATTTTTTCTACAACATTTGCAGGTTTTCCTTCGTTTAAAGATTGAGCAGTTAAAACTTCCTTTTCTTTTTCAACTTCCTCTGCAGGAACTTCTTCAATTGTTACATATTTTGGATTTGCAGCAGCAATTTGCATAGCAATATCTTTTAATAATGTTTGGAATTGTTCACTTCTTGCAACGAAGTCTGTTTCACAGTTGATTTCAACCAAAACACCAATCTTTCCACCCATATGGATGTATGAACCAACAGCACCTTCTCCAGCAATTCTATCTGCTTTTTTTGCAGCAGCTGCGATTCCCTTTTCTCTTAACCAAATAACAGCTTTATCAAAATCACCATCACTTGCTTCAAGAGCTCTTTTACAATCCATCATACCAGCACCTGTGCTTGTACGAAGTTTAACAACATCTTGTGCAGTAAACATTTAATTATTCTCCTTCTTTTTCAGTTTTTTCTTCTACTTTTGCTTCTTCGTTCTTTTCAACTTTAGCTTCAGTAGTTTTAGCTTTTTTTGCTCTTGGCTTTTTTGCAGGTTTAACTTCATCTTCTTCTTTAACTTCTGGTTCTTTAACATCTGCTAAAACTGCATTCATATCAAATGCTTCTTCATCATCAGCATTTTCATTTTTATTAAGTGAAACACCTTCTCTTGCTTCTATAACTGCATCTGCAATTGCTCCAGCAATAAGTTTTACTGATCTTATAGCATCATCATTTCCTGGAATTACATAGTCAATATCAGATGGATCACAGTTTGTATCAATAAGACCAACAACTGGAATACCAAGTGCTTTTGCTTCTTTAACGCAAATGTGTTCTTTGCTTGAATCAACAACAAAGATAACTCCTGGCATTTCTCTCATATCTTTGATTCCACCAAGGTTAGCTTCAAGTTTTTCTCTTTCATGCTTTAAGATTGCAACTTCTTTCTTTGGTAAAAGATTAAATTCTCCAACTTTTTCCATTTGATTAAGTTTATTTAATCTTTCAATTCTATTTCTAATTGTTTTGAAGTTTGTAAGGCAACCACCAAGCCAACGATTGTTGACATAGTACATACCACATCTTTCTGCTTCTTCCTTAACTGCTTCTTGAGCTTGTTTTTTTGTTCCTACGAACAATACTGATTTTCCTGATGCAACAACATCCCTTACGAAAGCGTAAGCTTTGTCGATGAGTGCAGATGTTTCTTCTAGGTTAATGATATGAATATCATTTCTTGCAGTAAAAATGTATTTTGACATTTTTGGATTCCATTTTCTTGTTTGGTGACCAAAATGTACGCCTGCTTCTAGA
>CALDLU010000221.1:0-4327 GCA_937915245.1 uncultured Clostridia bacterium
GTTGTGGCATTTATTGTTATTATGTATTTTAACGGTACAATTTTGTAATGATACAATCTAAAACTTGCATATAAACCTGGCACTACTGTTGCCAAAATTAAACCAAGTGAACGAATATATCTTACAAATGTAGCATAATGAGCATTTGTGTAATAATCATTGCTGTTTTGCAAATCTTCTATAAAAACATATGGCAATGTTAAAACAATGGGCGTGCCATCAACAACAATCGCCACTCTGCCTTCTAGCATTTTTGCTGTTACAACCCATTTGGTCTTTTTGATAAATACTCAATAAGATAATGTGAATCAACTATTCCATCAGTATTTATTTTTTTAATTTTATCTATAATCTTTTTTACATTTTTTTTATCTGCAACATTATCTATATACACCACACTTATTTGTGTGTGAGTGAGTGCCCCAACAAAATAGTTTTTTATCACAAGATGTTTTGACGGAAATTGTTTTCTAAGCAATGCCAAATTTGTTTTTATGCTTTCTGTAAACCCTTCTCTTGGTCCTTGTATTGTTGGCGAAGTTGGTGGTTCATTAGGTTGCCTTGCTGGTAAAAGTTCCAAATCAACTGATAATGCTCCATCTTCCCCATCAATAAAGATAAGAACTTTATTTTTTATAATATTTTCCACATAATTTTCATTAACTTTTTCTATGTCAATTACACTCAAAACTTGTTTTTGCAATATATCTAATGATATTTCGCCTTTATATGATAAAATTGGAGATAAAACTGACTGAACAAAAAGCATTTTGTCTACTGTGCTTTTTAAAAATACAAGTGATATATTTTTGTTAGATACAATTAGTTCTCTAACAGAAATATCTGGATTATTATTTAGTTGTTCTTTTATTTTTTCAATTTCAATCAAAAAAACATACCACCTTTTTTGATAGTATGTTTTTTTTATTATTAAATTATTCTTTAATCATATATAGTTGCATAAACTTCTGTTGAATTATTTACATATTCACTGCCAAGAGCAATTATTGTTATGCTATCAACATCACTTGATGCTTTTGAATATTTTGAAAGTATAAGTGATAAATCCAAAGTTTGACTATTTAACACTTCATTGAATTGTTTTTCAAAAGAAAGAGCATTCAAGTCATTTTTAAATTTTATACTTATTTTAAATTTACTTGTATTTGTTTTTTCTATATCCAATGATAATGTTAAATTGCTTGTAGATTTTGTATATGTTGCAGAAGTTATTGGTCTTAATGTTGTTTTGTAAACAAAATTTATAGAACTTGAAAGTTCACTATTTGTGTAATAACTATTTGCATCAGCAATCGCTTGAATTGTTAAATTATAATTACCTGCTTGTAGTTTATCTGCCAAATTTACTTTTATTGAACCTATTGATGTTGGACTTATTTGAGTGATATATTCATTTTCGCCTGCGCCATAATATATTCTGTAAGATATTGCATTATTTACTCTTGAAAATGTTAATTCATTTGTTTCTAAATTAAGTGTTGCATCATTAATTTTATCTAATTGTTTTGTGTATATTACTTTTTCTTTATTGCTTATATCCGAAACTGCTTTTTCATTATTTGAACCATATCTTGCCCAAATGGTGTACTCACCAACTTGATTCAAATACTCTTTTAAATAAATAAAATTATTGTTCTCAGGTACAACTTTTGTTTCTGGAGTTTTCCCAGGTCTTTGAATGTAAATATAAAACTCATAATAATCAGCATTATCATTTTTATCTACATAAATCATTACTTGATTTGAAAGTGTGTATACTTTCAATTTTGGAGCATTCATTTTTTCCACTTTTGGAATAAGCATAATTACTAACACAATAACAGCAATAATTAATACAAATGCAATAGCAGAAATTGTTATGATTGTTTTTGCTTTTTTTGAAAGTTTCTTCTTTTCCTTTTGTTCTTTTTGTTTCTTTTCTTTTACAATTTTCTCTTTTTTAGGTTTTGCTGTTTTTGTTTTTTTATCTTTATCTTGTTTTGGTTGCTCTATAGGTTGGTCATTCACAACTTCATTATTCAAATCTTGTGTGATGTCATTTTTTGTGTTATCTAATAAATCGTTGTTTTGAGAAATTTGTTCTTTTTGTTCAGTTTTAACTTCTTCTTTGATTTCTTCAGCATCTGGACTAGAAGGCTTGATTTGTTCTGCCACTGGTTGTACAGAAGCATTGGAAGAATTATTTGAAGCAAGTTTTCTTTGCTCAAACATTTTCCTAATATTCTCTGGCATTTCTCTTTTTTGATTCATAACAACTACCCTATATATTAAAATTCATTTTTATTATATATTATATAAAATCTAATTGCAAATAATTTTTGTTATTAATTTTTCTCTTTATAAATGAATTTTTATTATATTTTTTACTATTTAACAAAATAATATTTAAAAAAGAAAAATATTATTGACATAAACTAGTTTAATGTCTAAAATAATACCGATTAACAAAGGAGTAAAAATGAAAAAATTTTGGAATGAATTTAAAAAATTCATAAGTCGTGGAAATGTTGTTGATATGGCTATCGGTGTTATTATCGCTAGTGCATTCACCGCAATAGTAACATCTCTTACAAACAAAATCATTATGCCACTTATTAACTGGTTACTTGCAATAATAACAGGTGGAAATGGTCTTGATGCAATTTATACTTTCTTAAAAAAGGCATACACTATTGATGGTGCTGGAAATCAAGTTATAGACCTTGCAAACAGTATTTATATTGATTGGGGTTCACTTATAACTGCTGTAATTGATTTCTTCTTAATTGCATTTATTCTATTTTGTATTTTAAAAGCATTTAACAGTATGGAACAAGGCTTTAAAAAAGTTAGGTCAGATTTCCCTACAAGACAAGAAAGAAAAGAATTAAAAGAAAAAAATATTGATATGAAAGATACAAAAATTCTTTTGGCAGAAACAGCAAAATTAAGAGAAGAAAAATTAAACATTGCAAAACAACAAAAAGCACTTGAAGATGCAAAACAAAGAGCAGAAAATCCAACACAAGAAGACTTATTGAAAGAAATTAGAGATTTGTTAAAACAACAAAATTCTCAAGTATTAAATCAAGAAGAAAATAAAGAAAAAGAAACAGTTAATGACTAACAAAACAAGGTATGCACAAATTTGCATATCTTTTTTTATGCTTTAAGAAACATAAATTTACTTTATTCATAAATAACAATATGTATTTAAGGCAAAAAGCAATAGACTATGCGTATGAGTTTTGGAATAAAAGAAATCCAAAATTTTATAATTTTGACAGTCTTGGTGGAGATTGTACAAATTTTATTTCACAATGTTTGTATTATGGTTCAATACCTATGGACTACTCACCTAATGGCTGGTATTATGTTTCATTAAGTAAAAGAAGTCCTAGTTTTTCTGGCGTTAATGAATTTTTTAACTATGCAATAACAAATACCAAATCAGTAGGAATTAAGGCAAAAGTTGTTACCATTGATAAACTTGAAGTTGGTGATGTTGTTCAAATGTTACAAAAAGGTGATGTTTTTCACCATACTTTGATTATAACAAAAATCACAGGAAAAGTACCTGAGTTAAATAATATTTATGTAACTTGCCATACTAATGATGCGAAAGACAAACAACTATCAAACTACTACTTTAAAAAAATTCGTTTTTTAAAGATAATAAGTTAAAATAATTTGCTTACAAATTTTTGATATGTTATACTTAACTTGTTATTTAAAAGGAAAGAAAAAATGTTTAATATTCAACCTAGTTTTAATTTACCTACAACACTATTTTATGTATTATTCCCAATTATTTCAATAGTTCTGTGTGCAGGTTTATTCTTTGTTTTACCAAAGAAAACACCAAAAAGAATAAAAATCACCAAATTAGTTTTAGGATTTTTGCTTGTTGGTATGTATGTTGCAAAAACAGCATATTTAATTTATAGATATATCGCACTTGTTGGCAAATTTGATTTAGCATATGTGGACAAGATGTTTGGTCTTGATTTAAGTTTCTATTTTATGTTAATCACAGCAGTTTATCTTATATACTCTGCATTTTCTAACAAAAAGAATATATTTATTGATATTTTTAAAAACACTATTGTAAGCATCAGTTTTGCTTATGCTGTACTTGCCTTGTTTAATCCAAGAATGATTATCAATATCTCTGATGATTGGTATCATTTCTCAAATTTAATATCAATGGTAACAAACTTAGTTTTACTTATCACACCATTATACCTTATTAAATCAAAAGATGCAGAAATCAATTTAAAGAATTACTGGCAAGGAATTACAGGTTATATTCTTGCATTGTGTTTAT
>CALDLU010000222.1:0-6112 GCA_937915245.1 uncultured Clostridia bacterium
GAAATCATTTTGGACAAACCTTTATCACCACTAGGTAAATTAATAATTGATACAATAGGAACAAACTATGGAAATATAAGCGATATTGAATTTGATGACAAATTTAAAGTTACAAATTTTGAAACAAATCTAAACAAATCAGTTGAACCAAAAAACTTGATTTTTATTTCAAAAAATTTTGTGTTTGGAAATAATGTTAAAATATCTTCATTTAGACCAAAGACTGCTCATTCCAATAATGTTTTAAACAATTTAACAGTAACGATGATGAAAGTCCAAGAACCAACAATTGATACAAAAAAGCTTATGCCAACAAAAATCACTGTTAATAGTGATGTCTTGATTGGCAAAAGATTATCAAAAGATATTATTGGTAAAAACAATGAATTAATTTTGAAACAAAATCAAGTGCTAACTTCAAAATTGGTACTTCTTGCAAAACAGCACGACAAATTAAATGAACTCTTTTATAGCGTTTATTAAAATGAGTTCTAATTAAAAAACAAGGCAAATTTTAGTGTATAACTACCAAATTTTGCCTTGTTTTTATTTATGAAATATAATTTACATATATTTACTTAGATTTATTTCTTTTTTTCTTGATGGAATATTTTGCTCATACTTCCTGTTCCACTACCCATAAGACCTAAACCATTTAATGCAGAGCGTTTGAATCTTTGTCCGTATGTTGCCGACTCTTCAAATTTTCTTTGTTGTCTTCTAAACTTATCTTCTTCAGCAGCAAGTTCTTGCCTTGCCTGTTCTCTATCTGCTTTTGCTGCTTGTTGTTCTTTAATCGCAGCTCTTTCGAGTTCAGATTGACCTTTTCCACTTTCAAGAGCCTTTTGTATTCTTTCATCAACTTCTTCTTGTGCTTTTGACAAAGTTTTATTTGCAGAGTAACCTTGAGTTAAAGCATCTCTTTGTTCGTCTGTTAAACCATTTGCTTTTGCATTTTTCAAATCTTTCTTTCTTTGTTTTTCAACACCTAACCAATGAGAATAACTATCTTTACTTGCTAGTTTACTCTCATCAAATTTTTTACGCATAAATTCAGTTTTTGCTTTATTATATGCAGCAATATCAAACTTACCATTTTGACCTTTAAACTTTGATTTATCAACAGTGCTTTCCCATTCTTGAGATGCTTGGAATGCAGACCCTTCAGCTGTGCTATCCATCCAGTCTTGTTTACTAAGTCCACCACCAGCTCCTTTATATGTTGCATAATCACTGTCAGAAATACTTTGTTGTGCAGCATCAAGTTCAGATTGATAATCTTGTGTACCCCTAATTGAATCCATTGTATTGCTGTCTATTGCTTTATCAGAAATTCCTGCCTTTTGTCCAGATTCACTACTCTTTGCGGCTTCAAATTTATTTCTTGCACGGCGCATATCTGCATAGTTCTTACCAGCACCAATTCCAGCTGAAATTGGTGAAGCCAACAATTTTGCAGCACCAATGCCAACTTTTGCAGCACCTGTTGCAACACCTAAAGTTTGAGCTGCGGTACCCATAACATCACCAGCAAGTTTCTCTCCAGAATCCATTATACTCTCACCAGAGATAAATCCTGCGAACATTCCATCAAATTTCTTTATAGTAAGAAGTCCAGCTATTATAAAGAATAATTGGAATAAGTAATCAGCTGCACCAAATACACCACCAGTTCCTAAGAATGAGAATGAATTAATTACTGGGTATATTAAGTAAAATAAGTTCATTGCAACGATAGATGAATATGCTCCTGCAACAGTAGATACGAATTTTTTTCTAAAACCACTAATTGCCCCACCACCATCAAGTGGCCACATTGATGCTGCAATTGGACTTACAAGCAGTAACCCAAATACCATATAAATTCTTCCAATCAAGCCAAAAATAAGATTTAGGAATATTCTTCCAGCAATTAATATAAATGCAATTGCCACTGGCCAGTTAAAATACCATAGATTATAATAATAACTTACCAGTCCAACATCATATCTATTAAAATATTCAACAGTTCCTTTATGTTTAAATAAAACATTACCTTGATGTGCTGTGTTAATTTGTTGTGGAGTTTTTAATCTTGCATTGAGCATAAATAATGTATCAATTGCATTTGCTGTATGCTCAACATCGTTATATTGATTTAAAATTCCAAAGTTAATTGTTGCTCCTTCTGCTGTATCTTCTTCTTGTAGGACTTGATAAAATGAATCATCAAGTCTTACTTTATTTGCAGAATACAAACTTAATCTTATAGCACTGCCAGACATTGGTGTAAATTTTGATTCACTTATTTGCCCCCAAAATATATAGTAATCATATGAAGTTGTACTACCCGTACTTACACTAGGTCGTAAATTTTTTACAACAGAATCATCTAATGCCGAAAGATTTGTATTGCTTGGAGAAGTTGCTTGGTCTAAACCGTATAAAGCAATGTTACCTATAAATATACCAAAATAACAAATTACTGGAATTGCAAAGAATGAAACAACCGCTTTAATCATACTCCAAACTATTCCACCCTTACCCCAATCTTTTTTACCATCTGGTTTTTTTGTTGGATTGTATTCCATTCTAAGAATGGCAGTAATACTTGTGATAACTAGAAGTATTGAGCCTAAAATCAACATGCTAATAAATGCAGTTTTTAAAACAGAGAAATCTTCATTCAAAAAAATCTTTTGCAATATTTGTAAAACCAAATCTCCACTTGAACCATCGCCAAAGTCTACAGGATTAACTGCAACTGTTCCATTAAATGAATATGTATCAAGTCCAATAATTTTTCTGAACAATAATTGTGTAAAATCAATTACTTGCAAACATGATGCGCAAATGAAGTACAAGCATTGTGGAATAAAACTAAAGAAATCTCCAACACCTGCCAACATACTTTCCCAAACATCTAATAATAAACTCGACATTTTCTTCTCCCTATATATTTTTCTACTATTTGTACATATTATAACAAATAAAAACCAAGATGTACATAGTTTTCTTTATTTTTTTTATTATTAATAATAAAATATTAGATGATTAAAATAAATTTTATTCAAAAAAATAAAGCCCGACAAATGTCGAGCCTAAATTTTTATTTAATTGGAAATTATCAATTATTGACCTTCTGTGCCATCACCAGCTACATCTGGAAGAAGAGATGGGATAATTGTGCTTGTAAGCAACTTGAAGAATAAGATGAGTGCAATTGTGATTGCAATACCAATGATAACATTGATAAGTCTTTTCTTTGCTTCTTCACGCTTTTCTGTTGAATCAGCTCTTGCCATATTAACACCAAGAACAACAGCATAAATTGTTCCAGCAGCTCCAACAACGATAAGTAATGGCCATAATACAGAATCGACTGCACTTGTTATGTTATTTACCCATTGCCATTTTGGATCCAATTCTTTTGCTAATTTTGCAGATTTCCCAAACCCAAGCATATATGTAGTGAGTTTTGTTAAAAATAAATTCATAATTCCCTCCTAAATTTAATTATTTATTTGCATTAAATAAAATAATTATTCGCTTTGCAATTTATTTTACGATTTAATAGTATCATATATTTTTCTATTTGCCAAACATTTTTTAAAATTTTTTTAATTTTTTTTATAAAACTTATAAAATAATTATTTTCTGTTTTTTTAACAACTGTAATATTAATAGTTTTATTGATTATTTTCACATTTACTAGTCCATTTTTTATCAATAAAACTAACAATTAAATTCAATATTATCATGTATCGCTTTATTCCTTTTTATTTAAAGCATAAAAAATATTTTTATTTTTATGCAGAGCATTGTATTTAAGATATAAAAATAAAGCCGCATATAATAAATAGTTTGACATAGATATATTTTTAATATAAAATATTATCAATATATATTTTTGGAGGAATAATGAAAAAGAGATTTAAAAATTCTTTTATTGCACTTGTAATAATTTATGTTATTGGAGTGGTTGTTTCTTTTATTATAAATGACAATCCCACATTCCCTGAAGTGCTTACAAGTACAACAACTTTGGTAATATTAGGTTGTGGACTTTTGGCTGTTCTCGCCTACCTAGTATCAACAAACAGATTTTATACCGATGACAAAGGTGGATACACTGGTAAAACTGCAAGTGGAAGCGAAATGAGCCAACACTATGAAGCAAGATTTGTTAGCGAACAAGAATTACTCACTAACCCAGTATTTATGCCAACAACTTGGAAACAACTTCCAAAGGTTAAAAAAACTGGTGTTATGATAAGAAGTTTATATAAGAACGGTGTTATGCACATAAACATGTACAATCCTATTCACACTCTTATTATTGGTACAACTGGTTCAGGTAAAACAACATTCGTACTTGACCCTGCCATAAGAGTTTATGCACATAGTGCAGAAAAACCTTGTATGGTTATCACCGACCCAAAGGGTGAACTTTATAACAACCACTCAATTCAACTTCGTGAAGAAGGTTACAGACTTATTGTTATTGATTTAAGAAATCCTTATTCTTCAACAAGATGGAATCCTATGGACAATTCATTTATGATGTTCCAAAGAGCCCATCACTTGGAAGATGAAGTAAAAGTTTATAAAGGTGCAAAACCAAAAGATGTTGGTGGATATAAAGAAATAGCAAAAGAATACACTGACACATGGTATGGATTTGAAAAGATTGCATATCCGACAAAAGAAGCACTTATGCAAGACTTGGAAGCAAAAAAACAATTTTTGATTAATGAAGCAGAAAACGAACTTCGTGAAATTGCCAGCACAATCGTTACAGTTGAAAGCAAAACAGACCAAGGCTGGGAGCGTGGTGCTCAAGACTTCTTGTATGGACTTATGCTTGCAATGCTTGAAGATAGTCTTAACCCTGAACTTGGTATGACAAGAGAAAAATTCAATTTTTATAACCTTGTAAAAATTGCGACCTATCGTGATGTTGATGGCGATGATATGATGAAAACATTAAAGCAATATACATCAGGCAGAGATGTTTTAAGTAAAGTTCCTGCCCTAACCAGCACTGTTGTAAACAATGCTCCAAACACCACCAGAAGCTACCTTGGTGTTTTACAACCAAAGATTGCAGTATTCCAAGATATGGGTATTTGTTATTGTACAAGTGCAACTGATGTTTCATTCGCAGATTTCACAGATAGACCAACAGTATTATTTATCAAAGTTCCCGATGAAAAAGAAAGCAGACACTCTATTGCAACAATGTGTATTTCACAAATGTATAAAACATTAATTAACACTGCAAGTGCAAGACCAAATCTTCAACTCCAAAGACCTGTATATTTCTTACTTGATGAATTTGCAAACTTACCAAAGATTGAAAAAATGGATACAATTATTACAGTTGCTCGTTCAAGAAGAATATTCTTTGAACTTGCTATTCAATCTTATAGTCAACTTGATAACAAGTATACAAAAGAAGTTGCCGACACAATTAAAGGTAACTGTAATATTCAAATATTTATTGGAACAGAAGACCAAAAAACAAGAGAAGAATTTTCAAAGATATGTGGTGAAGTTACACTTAAAACTCAAAACACATCAATAAACCAAAGTGAAAAGAATGATAGAGATGCAAGCAAAACAATTTCAACACAAATTGTAACTCGTCCACTTATTGAACCATATGAACTTGGGCAATTACCTTTTGATGTTAATATTGTAAAGATTTATGGCCAACCAGCAATCAAGACTCAAATGACACAATACTTTAGGAACCCTGTGCTTGACCAAAGAAAAGCAAGTGAAGAATATGCTCCAAGCAGACATCTTGATGAAATGGCAATATTCTATGATATAAAGGCAAGAAATTCAAAAGTATTTAAAAAGTCAAATGTTTTTGATGATTTTGATTTCTAAAATAAAATTAAATTATAATAAAAAGTATTCCCAAAATTTAATTGGGAATATTTTTTATGTATTTATTTATATTTTAATTATTAAGTTTTTGCCTTATTATTGATTATTATATTAAATATATTTAATATTTATTAAATAAATATGCACAATATATTTGTAAATAAATGATAAAATGTGTTAATATATTGTTAAATAATGGGGTGGCTCTATGAAAATATTAAATAAAAAATATTTA
>CALDLU010000223.1:0-6110 GCA_937915245.1 uncultured Clostridia bacterium
AGAAAATCCACAGGAGTTATTTAATATGAAATTTGATGTTATTATTGGCAATCCACCTTATCAATTAAATGTTGGTGTCCAGCAAGAAAGTTATGCTATTTCATTATATCAAAAATTTGTTGAGCAGGCTAAAAGGTTACAACCTAGATATTTGTCAATGATTATACCAAGTCGTTGGTTTGCTGGTGGTCGTGGATTAGACGAGTTTAGAGATGAGATGTTGCATGATGACAGACTGCGAATAATACACGATTTCATTGACGCTAGCGATTGTTTCTCTGGTGTCGAAATAAAAGGTGGAGTATGTTATTTTCTTTGGGATAGAGATAATCGTGGATTATGTAAAATTTACACTCATAAAAACAATACGATTACACAATCTGAACGTCCTTTACTTGAAGAAAACAATGACACTTTTATAAGATATAATCAAGCAATCTCAATTATTAGAAAAGTTTCAGAATTGCATGAACAATCTTTTTCTGAAATTGTTAGTCCGCAAACACCTTTTGGGTTATACTCAAGTTTTAATGACTTTGCACTAAGTGGAAATATTAAGGTTTATGCTAATAAGAGAACTGGATACTTACCACAAAATTATATTATTTCTAAAAATAAGGAATGGATAGATAAATGGAAAGTTTATGTCCCTAAGGCAATCGGTTCCGGAGAACTTGGTAACGATATAATAAAGCCAATATTGGGCGAACCAAATTCACTATGTACTCAAACTTACATAATGTATGGACCTTTTGAAACTAAAAAAGAATGTGAAAATGTAATAAGTTATGTAAATACCAAATTTTTTCATTTTTTAATGGGATTAAAAAAAGTAACTCAAGATGCAATGTCAAAAGTTTACACGTTAATACCAATGCAAGATTTTTCAAAACACTGGACAGATAAAGAATTATATGCTAAATATAAATTAACACAAGAAGAAATAAATTTTATAGAGTCTATGGTTAGACCGGAAGTTGGAGTGGAAAATGGAAATGATTGATAAAAGTAAACTTTTAAATATTTTGCAGGAAGCTTTTGTTAAACTCTATGAGTTTGATTTAGATGCGATTGAAAGAGACACGCATGAACAATGTTTATCTGGCAGGCTTGCGATGTATATTCATGAAGAACTTAATGAGAGTATGAATAACAAGGTTAGAGTGGATGTTGAATACAACAGAGATAAAGATAATCCGAAACTAGAGAATCAAAAAAAGAGATATGATAAAGATAAGAATCCATATATAAGACCAGACATTCTAATCCATGAAAGAGGAACAGATAATTGCAACATCTTATATTGCGAAATTAAGAAGAACAATGATTGTGATACTGATAAAGTAAAAAAACAAGTCTATGGCGATAGAAAATATAGATATGGCATAAGTATCATTAAACTCAATTCGACAGAAATTGAGTTTGTTTTATTTGAAATCAGTAATTCAAAACAACAACTAGAAAAATATTGTTTTTGTAGCAACAGCAAAAATCTGACTTTATTGAGTCAATAATAAAACCTATGGAGTAAAAGGGAGAAAAATGAAGAAAAAAACTATACATTCCCATGTAGAAATACCAAAACAATTATATAAAAAATTTGCATTTAATAATCAAGATGATAAATTAGTTGTTAATTATTTAGATAAAGATTTAACCATAAAAGAAAAAGAATTAGATTTAATCGGTGCCGAAGATTTTTATTTTAGTGATGAAATGGAAGAATTCTTAAATAATACTTTAGAAACTCCTTTAGGAGAAGTTATTAAACGGCTATCAAATCAAAATAAAAAAGAATTGTCAAATAACGAAAAAAGCATCTTAAATAAGATGATACATTATACCCCCTTGCGAAATAAAGATTTCTTTCAATCCTTTTCGTCATTAACAAAAACAAATATGAATCATGAACAATTTATTAAATTTTTTTCAAATTCTTCTAATGAGAACTTAGACAATTTTATTGTCATGGTAAATAAAACAGACATTCCACTTATAATGAGTAATAATTTAATTACATATTTAATTTTTACCGATGAAGAATGTTGCGAGAAATTTTGTTATGATTATCAAGTATCAGCAATTTTACCTTTAGATAAAGATAAGTTTATTTTAATTGGTAACCAAAATGTTTTTAGCAAAAAAATACTTACTATTCCAAATGGGCTTGAATCCATTATAACAAGAATAAACCTAATCACATATTTTTTATTTAAAGATAATTCAAATTCTATTATTTTTGGATGCAAAGATGAGTTGATCAGAATTTCTAAACTATATGAAAGCTTAATAAATCAGGAGATTAACCAATGAACAAAGAATTTTTTCCTAGACAAATTAAACCACAAATTTATGCGTATGAAGATAAAGCATATCCAGGTCTTTTGAAAATTGGATATACCACAATCAATGTTGAGCAAAGAGTTGCCGAGCAATATCCAACACTTAGACCTGGAGAATTACCATATAAAATTGTTTTTGCTGAAAGCAGTGTGCGAGATGATGGTTCGTATTTTGATGACCACGAAGTTCACAGACTTTTAAGAAAACAAGGTTTTGATAATCCTAATGGTGAATGGTTTAAATGCACAGTTAGAGATGTTCAATCTGCTGTTTTTACTTTGAAAAATAAAATTGAAAACAGAGAGCGCAGAACGCAAAACTTTAAACTTCGCCCAGAGCAAAAACAGGCAATTGACAAAACAATAAAATATTTTAACTCTATCAAAAAAGAAAACTCTCACATGGTTCCACACTTTTTGTGGAATGCAAAAATGAGATTTGGCAAAACCTTTACAACTTATGAACTTGCAAAGAAAATGGGATTTAAAAGAATACTAATTTTAACTTTTAAGCCTGCCGTTGAGAGTTCTTGGGAAGAAGATTTGAATACTCACCTAGATTTTGAAGGCTGGCAATTTGTATCTAGGCATACTGACCTTACTGGCGAACAATGTGATAAAAACAGGCCAATAGTTTGTTTTGGTTCGTTCCAAGATTACTTAGGGCTTAAAGATGGAATGATTAAACCTAAAAACGAATGGGTTCATACAACAAATTGGGATTTGGTTGTTTTTGATGAATATCATTTTGGAGCTTGGCGAGATAGTGCAAAAGAACTTTTTGAAAAAGATGAACTTGACAAAGATGTAACAAACAAACTTTTCACAGAAAACCAAAGTGAAAGTGATATTGAGCAAATTATGCCAATCACAACTTCATATTATTTGTATCTTTCTGGCACTCCATTTAGAGCAATTGCAAATGGCGAATTTATGGAAGAACAAATATATAACTGGACATATTCAGACGAGCAACGAGCAAAAGAAAATTGGCAAGGCGAAAACAATCCTTATGCTTCGCTTCCAAGAATGGTGTTGATGACTTATCAACTTCCAGATTCTATTAGAGAAGTTGCACTTCAAGGCGAATATAACGAGTTTGACCTAAATACATTTTTCTCTGCGAAAGGCGAATACGAAACTGCTGAATTTGTGTATAAGGAAGAAGTTCAAAAATGGCTTGACTTAATTCGTGGCAGTTTTAGTGAAACTACTGTTGACAATCTAAAACAAGGTGCAGATAAAGCCATTCTTCCATTTACAACAAATAAAGCCAATTTGCAAGAAGTTTTACAACATACATTCTGGTTTTTGCCAAATGTTGCAAGTTGTTATGCTATGGGAAATTTGCTTAAAGAAAAACAAAATATGTTTTACCACGATTACAAAGTTATTGTTTGTGCTGGCACTCGTGCTGGTGTTGGACTATCGGCATTAGAACCAGTAAAGCGAGCAATGACAAGTGAACCATTAAAGACAAAAACAATTACTCTTTCTTGTGGAAAACTTACAACTGGCGTAACAGTTAAACCTTGGACTGGAATTTTTATGTTAAGAAACCTATCTAGTCCAGAAACATATTTCCAATCAGCATTTCGTGTTCAATCTCCTTGGACGCTTAAAAATCCTGACGGACTAAACCCTAACGAAGAAGAAATAATCAAAAAGGAATGTTACATATTTGATTTTGCCCCAGATAGAGCATTAAGGCAAATTCAAGAATATTCTTGTAGGCTTGATATATCTGACACAAACCCAGAAAAGAAAGTTGCCGACTTTATTCAATTTTTGCCAGTGCTATCTTATGATGGCATGACAATGAAAAATATCAGTCCAGGCGAATTACTAGATATTGCAACAAGTGGAACAACTGCAACGCTTCTTGCTCGTAGATGGGAAAGTGCAATGCTTGTTAATGTTGAAAATGCAACACTTGAAAGACTTCTTAATAATCCAAAAGCTATGGAAGCATTGATGAGTATTGAAGGCTTTAGAAACCTTAATATGCAAAGCGATATTGAGATTATTGTAAACAAATCTAATGCGGTTAAGAAGATTAAAAAGGAAGCAACTGACGAAGGCAGAGATTTAACAGAAAAAGAAAAGAAAGAAATTTCAGAAGAAGAAAAAGAGTACAAATCAAAAAGAAAACAAATTCAAGAAAAACTTATCAAATTTGCAACTCGAATTCCAATCTTTATGTATTTGACAGATTTCCGTGAACAAGTTTTGCAAGACGTTATAACACAACTTGAACCGGGGCTTTTTAAAAGAGTTACAGGTCTTGAAGTAAATGATTTTGAACTCCTAACATCTCTTGGATTATTCAATGCTGGACTTATGAACCAAGCGGTTTTCCAATTCCGTAGATATGAAGATAGCAGTTTAAGTTATACTGGTATCAATAAACACGAAGGCGAAGTTGTTGGTGGTTGGGATACCACAATTCGTTATGAAGATATGAAAAAAATATAGGCTTTAAAAAAATTCATATTAAATTTTGTAATGATAAAATGAAAAAGGAGCAGTGTTTTGATTTACGCTGTTCTTTTTGTTTGCTTAAATAATGTGGGATTGATGATGCCGCTGTTAAAAAATTACTTGTTGTTTCACATTTTCTTAGATGGGGGTTATGTGTTATAAAGCAGTAAGTTGAAAGAGATATTTGCAAAATTTGAGGCGTATTTAAACTACGGCGCTTTTGGTGGAGTTGAGGTGGAAGAGTGAAAAGAGCAATGCATCGGCTACAAAATATGTGAGATATTGAACAAGATGTTTTGCTGACTATATTTAAGGTTTAAAACTTTTTTAAAAAATTTTAAAAAAGTTTGCTTTATATACCACTATTTTGAATTTTGGCTAAAAAAGTGTGTTAAAATGTTGCTACAAACAAAAAATGATGAGGTTTTATGGAAAAAGAGACGTTGGAAAATTTGTTAAATGAAGTGGTCAATGGCAAACAAACAGTGATTGGTATTGACGAAAACGATATTAAAAATTGCAAAATCATTGATGGCTTTATTTTTGAAAATAAAGATGGCATTGACCTTGCAAAAAAATATCTCAAACAATATGGTAAAATTATCAAAAAAATAGAAAGACCAAATCAAGTTGTTATATCAATTTTGGCAGGTCCAGATGTGATGATTGATAAAATATACAAATTTATCAATTCAGTTACGGAAGGTTTGCCAAAAGATGTTTGCGTGATTTTTGGAATGAGCATTGATGAGCACTGTGTTGGCATTAACAAAGTGACGACCATTTTTCAAATAAACGACAAAATTGACACTAGCAAACAAATAAAAAGTTACAATTATGCTGCAATCAATGATGTTCCCATTCAAAATTTTGACCCACAAAATGAAGAAGACGACAGTGCAGATGAAGAACTTAATTTTGATAGTTTTGAATCACGAATAGACGAATTTTGCAAGTTTGACCTGATTTCTGCATCAAAAGTTCAAAAATATTTTGAATTGGATTTTTCAACTGCTGTAAGATTGCTACAAATTTTTGAGTTTGAAGGGCTTGCAAAAAGAGATGAAAAACATCGTTGTTGGATAGTTTTGAACAAGAATTTAGAAAAAGAAAGTTTGAAAGATGTTTTTATAGATAAATTATAATTTTCCCCGTGTTTGCAACTGTTAAAAAATAATAAGAGAATGTAAGGAAGATAAAAAATATGTTGAATGCTTTTATTGAATTGTTTGTGCATTTATTTGCTTGGATTGGTGTTAATTTAAGCATAAAGGCAGATGAAGTGAA
>CALDLU010000224.1:0-13666 GCA_937915245.1 uncultured Clostridia bacterium
AATACCAGAAATTTCTCCCACTACATTTATATTAAACAAAAGTTCTTCTGCATCAAAAATTTGTTTAATATACATAGAAAGTTGAGTTACAGAAATTGCCTTATCTTCCATCATCTTCCTTTAAAATTGATTTCAAAATTCCATTAACAAAAGAATAACTCTTATCTGTTCCATATTTTTTTGCTATGTCAACACTTTCATTTATAACAACACTTATTGGTGTTTTTTTATAGTAAAAATATTCGCTGACAGCCAAAGCAATAATTGCTCTGTCTATCTTGTATATTCTATCCAATGAGAAATCTTTTAGGTTTTCAGAAATTTTTGCATCAATATCATCTTTATGAGCAAAATACAAAGAAACAAGTTCATTCGCAAAATCTTGGTCTTCTTTTTTGTCAAGTTTTTCTAAAACAAAAAAATCATTCATATCATCTTCATTTGATATAAATAAACTTTCATAAATTTTCATAAATGCTACTTCTCTAGCTAACCTTCTCATATTTATCTCCTAATGCAAGAAAGAACCCAACAACATTATTGTTGGGAACTTTTTATGCCTCTTCTGTTTTAAAATCAACACCTACAATATGCACATTTATTTTGCTAACACGCATATCAACCATTGATACAATGTTATTTTTAATATTGTCTTGAACCTTGTATGCAATATCTGGTACATTTATCCCACTAAATATTCTAATAAACACATCAATTATTAATTGGCCATTTTGTGAAACTTTAATTTTTACGCCTGTTGAATCTGATTTATTAAAAACTTTTTTAAACTTCATCCAAAATGAATCTTCTAATGATGCAACACCACTTATTTCTTTTGTGGCTAAAGAAATAATAGAAAGTAAAATATTTCTATCACAAGTAATTTTGCCTTTGTCTTGATTCAAATCATTTATAATTTCTGCCACTTTGTACCCCTTATTATATTATATAATTACTATTTGTTTGCATTTATATACAAAAAACAATAAATATAAGTACTAATAATATAACATAATATCAAAGGTTTTGCAATTATTCTACAGGAATAATTTTAATATTATCAATAGATTTTGATGTTTGTTGTTTTACAATTTCAACAATTTGAGCAACTTGAGAACTCTCTAAATTTGTGCCTTTTACAATTACATTTACATTACTTGCTGAATTGGTAACAATCACATCTTCAAAGCCTTTTGCTTTAATAAGCCCTTCCATAACAAGTTCTGATTCCATTGCATTTACAATTTCAAGTTTTTTTGCTTCTGCATTAGCGATTGCTTCACTTGATGAACTTTCACTTGAAATGATTGAGTCATAATATAACAATTCTTGGTCTCTTGTTGATTGTCTATCTGTTCTATAAGTATCGAAGTAATTTGCAGTGGTTATTGCACCACTTGTTGGTGTTGTTGCATTGTTGTTTAATGCAACATTAAGATAACCTGTTACACCTAATAATAAAACCATTGCAATCAAAATAAAAATTTTTGTTTTTTTCTTTAACATAATTAATTCTCCTTTTATTCCCCTATTAAAATTTCTATGTTATTTGCTTCTATATCTAAAAGTGCTTCAACTGCTTTTTGCAGTTCTAATCTTGTGTTAATATTTTTTGCACCACTAGCAACAATAATTACTCCACTCACCTTTGGTAAATTTTGTTTAATCACAATTGGAGTAGATTTTCCAGAAACAGAAACTAAAATCAAATCTTCACTTTTGGTAGTTTTTGTTGTTGTAGTTCCAGAGTTCTGGGAACTTGTCGTTACTTCTTCCATATTTGTTGCATAAACATATTCAATCCCACATGCCAATGTTATCATTACATTTACCTTTCCTGCTCCTTGAATATGTCCCAGTACAGAAGTAAGTTTATTCTCTAAATAGTTTGCATATTCCTCTGTTGTTAAAGTTGTTATTGTCACATTTTCTGTTTTTTTGTTAGAAAAAGATGTACTATAAATTAAAAGCAATACCGCACAAAAAATAACTACAATAATTATTTCTATATGTTTTATATTTTTAATTTTTTCAAAAATATTTAACTTGTTTTTTTTGTTCTCAGCCACTATATTCAATCTTCTCCTTTTCTATATCTATTTTAGAAAGAATGACATTTTCAACTTCTTTCTTTATATCTATATGCTGTCCATTTTTTTCTATGACGACATTTGATAAATCAACAAATATACCATCAATTTCCATTGTTCTTGTAAATATATCAGCAGAAATTGCAATATCTATATTATAAATTCCTTTAGATTCTATACCCTTTTCTATTTCGTTTTCAAGTGCTGTTAATTTATCACGATTTAGTTGATATATATAGTCATCTTGAAGTTCAATCTCACTTGTGGTAATAAAGGAAGAATAATCTATTTGATAATTTTTTAAAAATTTGGGGATGGGAGCAATTATTACAAATATAATAATAAAATTAAAAATGCTTTTTATATGTGAAGACATTTGTCCACTCGGCAAAAATAAATCTATTAATACTGACAAAACGCATATGCCTGCAATGGATAAAACCCAAGAAGATAAATTTGTCATTATCTCTCCTTTTAAAATACATTTGCTGTGCACATAACCATACCAAGAACCAACACATATGAAAATGCACAACCTAGTATTAAAACAATCAGTAGTGATATATTTTTTGATATCATTGTTATAAAGTTAGATAATTTACTATCTGTTACAGGTTCAAGAATTGCTGCTGTTAATTTTAATGATAACATATAGACAATCAATTTTAAAACGGGTACCAATATTGTAACTAATAACAAAATAAGTCCACATACTCCTATGGCATTTTTAATTAAAACGCTACTTGCAACTATAAGATTAAGTCCATCGGCAAGATAAGAACCTACAATAGGAACAGTATTTTTTATTGTATATTTTGCTGTTCGTATAGATATACCATCAACATTACCAGCACTTATTCCTTGTATTGCCAAAAATGCCGAAAACACAGTAAACACAATACCTATTATCCATTTAAACAAACTAGCAAAAAAATCTGTAAACTTGTTTAGTTTTACATTGTTAGACAAGTTAGACACAATAGCAAATACCATAGATATAATAAATATTGGTAAAAGTATTTTTGTAAAAATAGAAGTTATTGTCCCACTAAGCACTGCCACCGTTGGCTGATACATACTCACTGAAACATTTCCACCAATAGCAGTCATTATTGTTAAAAGTATTGGCATAATGGAATCAATTTGCTGTTTGATTGTAATAATTGTGTTTGATGTAAATGATACCATTTGAGTGATTGAACCTATTAAAATAGCAATAATTGCACCAAAACAAACAAAATGAATTACATCGCCAAGTGATTTATTTTTTGAATTAGGTCTTGAAGCATTTACCAAACTAAATGTTATTCCAATGGCAATTACTAAACATATGATTGGAACAAAAGACAATATATTTTCAAAAATCAAATTCATTACTGCCGAAAACAAAGATTGCTGATTTTGTGAGAATTCACCATTAATTAACTTCTGTACCTTGTCAAAAAAACTTGCAGAACCCAATAATTCATATTGCTCATTATCCAAAAGATTCAAGACATCTTCAACACTTGAAAAATCTAAATCATTTAATTGAGAGTTAACACTTTCTGTTATTTTTTCTTCAATTTCATTTTTGGTCATTGCATCATCACAATAAACTATTTGGGAAAAGTTTTGTTTTAAACTAAACAACAAACTGCTAGAACAAATAACAACAAAAATAATTATTAATAACTTTCTCATGGCAATAACTCCATAATTATTTCAATTATGTTTGTTACAATAGGAAGTGCAATATATATAATTAAAATTTTTCCAGCGAATATTATTTTATCTCCTATACTTGAATTGCCAGAGTCAGCACATAAATTGGCACTAAATTCTGTCAAATAACCAATTCCAACAATTTTTAACACTATTTTTAGAAGCCCCATATTTAGTCCTGTTTTGTCTACAATATTTGTAAATGTGTTAATTATTTCAAATATGAAATTAATTGTTTGACTGAGTATTAAAATACCACCAGATACTCCAACTATTATTGCTATTTCAGGCTTTATAGGTTTTACGATTATTACACAAAGAATTGTTATTATTCCTATACCAATTATTTTTACAATTTCCATAGCACCTCAAAACCCAAACAAGTTTTTTACAGTATCAAATAGTGTTCCAATAAGGTCTAATACCATAAGTAAAACAATAATAAGTCCCGAGAGTGTTGAAAAAGTTGCTATTTCTTCTTTACCCGTTTGCTTTAACACTTGTCCAACTACAGCAGTTAATATGCCAACAGCCGTTATTTTAAAAATTATTTCAACACCCATATTCTTCTCCTTATATAATCAATAAACAAACTAGCACACCAATTATCGCTCCCAGTTTGATAAACAAACTAGCATATTTTTTGCACTCATCATTAGCATTAATATACATCTCATTAATTTTTGCTAAATATGAATCAATTTCTTTTGCTTGATTTGTGGAATCGTATTTTCCCAGACTAGAAAAGAATTTAATAATAAAATCTTTTTCTTCATTTTTTAAAATTTTAACATTACTTAGAATCGTATTATCGATAGGTTTTTTATTGTCCAGAATTGTGCAAACATTAGAACATATTGATGTTAAATCAGGACTTGAAACATTAAGTGAATTTTTCTCAATTATATTTTTTAGTTTATCTTGTGAAAATGAAACATCTAATTTAAAACTTGACATAAACACTTGAAGTGATGAAAAGAATTTTTTTCGAGAAATATAATACGATGCCAATTTATAACCCAAAAGCGAAAAACAAAATATGATACATAAGATTAATATAATTACCATAATCACCACTTCACTATTCTTGCAAATTTTTCATTATAAATTCCTTCAAAAGTTCCTGGTCCTTCTCTCTTTGATAACAACACATATCTTTCAAAAAAATTATGTGGTAAATCTTGAAATATCTTTTTATTTTTTAAGTCATCAATACTTGAAGCATGAATAGATGCCAATACTTTTACTCCACAATTCATGGCATCAATCAGACTATTCGCATCTTCACTACTTCCTATTTCATCTGTTACAATTAAATTTGGATTCATTGACCTTAAACATTTCATAAATCCATCTTTTTTGGTTGAATAACTCATTACATCACAAAAATTGCCTATATCTAATGTACTATTTTCACCACCTGCAATTTCTCCTCTTTCATCTATAACAGATACATTTAAACAATAATTATGATTTGATATTTGATACAAGAAATCTCTAATAAATGTTGTTTTACCTGCTCCAGGTGGAGATATTATTAAAGTATTATAAATTCCATTTTCGCTTACAATATCGTCAAAACAACACAATGAAAAATTTTTTACTTGATGTGGTATTCTTATATTCAAACTGCTCCAAGAAACAATCGTTTTTATAGACTGATTTTCTGTTACAACATTGCCGCATAATCCAACTCTAACACCATTTTCAAGCATTATATACCCTTGTTTTATTTGTTCGTTTACAGCATATATAGAATAATCACTTGCCTTATACACGATTTCGTTTATTATGTCTTGATTAGCAATTATGGCTTCATCAATATCACAGCATAATCCATTATTGGATAAATAATAAGGTTGTCCTTTTACAAAAACAACGATTGGTTTATTTCGTCTTATTCTTATTTCTGTCAATTCCTTGATTGAAACTTTTTGCCTAAAAATATTAGCAAGATTGTCTGTCAAAATATCAAGTAACATATATCATCTCCCAAAATATGTATACTAGAAAGGATAATTAAAATAACAAAAAAGTAAAAAAAATATGCAATACTAAAAAGTATTACATATTTCGACATAATTTTAAATCAAGCTTATTTAACTCTTTCCATGTATGAACCATCTCTTGTGTCAACTCTGATTTTTTCACCATTGTTTACAAAAAGTGGAACATTGATAATATATCCTGTTTCAAGTTTTGCTGGTTTGTAACTTGATTTTGTTGTATCACCTTGAACTCCTGGTTCACAATCTGTGATTGTTAATTCAACAAATGTTGGTGGAACAACTGAAAATACATTACCTTTGTAGCTTTGAATTGTTGCCATCATATTTTCTGTCATAAAATTCATTGCATCAGCAACTTGAGATTTGTTAAGTGGCATTTGGTCATATGTTTCCATATCCATAAAATAATACAAATCTCCTTCGTTGTATAAATATTGCATTTCTTTTCTTTCAATAACTGCAACTTGAAATTTATCAGTTGGGTTGAAAGTTCTTTCCAAAACTTGTCCTGTTACAACATTTTTAAGTTTTGTTCTTACAAATGGTGAGCCCTTTCCTGGTTTTACATGCAAAAATTCTACAACAACATAAACATTGCCTTCCATTTCAAAAGTTACACCTTTTCTAAATTCACCTGCTGTTATCATATTTTCTCCTTAATTAACTTAATTTTCATTTTAGTATAGCACACAAATATGCAAATTATCAACTCTTTTTTTAATGTCCATAAAAGAATTTATAACCATCTTTTTTATATTTTAATAAATGTTTAACACTTTTCATCATGTCAAAATAATTGCCATCATAAAAATCATATCTTCCGTATCCATTTTCAAATAATGTATC
This sequence comes from uncultured Clostridia bacterium, assembly GCA_937915245.1. Taxonomy (GTDB): domain Bacteria; phylum Bacillota; class Clostridia; order Christensenellales; family UBA1242; genus UBA5893. The sequence goes on from CALDLU010000224.1 coordinate 6,650, forward strand.
TCCACAAAATATGTTATTTTCATAAATAAAAGAAACAGAACCTTTACTATGACCTGGAGTATGAATAACATCAAATGTAAAATCTCCAATGCATAATTTCCCTTCATCTATTAAATAATCAGCATTATAATAATCAAAATTGGCATCTACTAAATTTGACAAATTTTTATCTGTGTAGAGTTTATCTGCATCTTCTTTATGAATATAAACAGGTATTCCTAATTTTTGCAACTCAAATCCATTTTTGCTATGGTCAAAATGCCCATGAGTAAGTAAAACTGCAAGAATAGTTAAGTTATTTTTATTTGTATATTTGATTATTTCTTCATACGCATATCCTGGGTCAATTACAATACAATTTTTATCTCTTGTTAATATATAACAATTTTCATTTAATTCACCATTAGTTATTTTTTGTATCATCATTAAACCTTTTCATATATACTTTTCATAATTAAACTATCAGTCGTCATTTTATCTCTTGACTCTGAAATTATTGTTGGAGATAAATTCATATCTTTAATTACTTTTGCCAATGGTTCAAATTCAGGTCCATAAATAGTATCATCAAAATTGAGATGTCTAATCTCGCCTTTATTACCATATTCAATTTTTGAAAAATGAATATGACAAGTTTTTGCTCTATCTCCTAACTTTTCTATTGCTAAATCGAAAACTTTTTTATAGTCTTCATATGTTTTTAGTGTCCCACCTGTTAAAGCATTTATATGACCAAAGTCAAAAGTTGGGACAAGGCACTCGTCCATTGTGCATATATCTATAATCTCTTCATATGTTCCTATTTGTTGTGGTTTACCCATTGTTTCTGGGCATATTCTTTTCCCACCTTTAAGCAAATTCTTTTCTTTTACAATTTCAAGTACTCTTTTAAGGTTTGTTTTTACCAGATTTATTGCTTCTGGGCGTTGTAATTTTCCACAACTTCCAATATGTACAACATAATCTGTTCCACCTAAATCATCTAGAAGTTCAAGTCCTTTCGTAATATATCCAAAAGACTTTTGAATCATCTCCTCACTTGGATTTGCAAGATTTATGTAATATGGAGCATGTGCAGAAATAAGAATGTTATATTTCTTGCCTTCATCACCTATTTTCTTTGCAGTTTCACTTCCCATTGTAAATCCACGCCCAAACGATACTTCATAAGCAGAAAGCCCTTTTTCTGAAAGCCACTTTGGTGCTTCAACTGAATGTTTATGCTTTTCTAAGTAAAATATATCTTCATTTCCAGATGGTCCAAATCTTACCATATTTTTATTCCTTTTATTTTTCAAAAAATTTAAAATTATTCTCTCTAATCTGTTCAAGTGTACAACTATCATCTAAAGAATAATCACCACATATAGTACGTATAATACCTAGCATAGTACCATATGTAGATAACTTATATGCTATATCTCTGCAAATACTCCTAATATAAGTACCTGCAGAACATTTGATTTCAAACATAAAAGTGTTCTTTTTTATTTGATACAAAACATCACACGAATAAATTATCACATGTCGAGTTTTTAATTCAAACTCCTCACCCTTTCGTGCTAATTCATAAGCATTTTTTCCATTTACTTTTTTTGCTGAATACTTTGGTGGTAATTGGTCAAATTCTCCAACAAATGATTTTGATATTTCTTTAACTTGGTCAAGAGAAATTTCAACATCGTTTGAGTTAATAACTACCCCTTCACTATCCAAAGTATCTGTTTCTTTCCCAAAAAAGAAAACAGCTCGATACACTTTTGTTTTATTCAAATATTCATCAAATAACTTTGTTGCTTTATTTACAGCTAGCAATAAAACTCCTGTTCCTAATGGGTCAAGAGTTCCCAAATGCCCAATTTTATTAGGTTTTAAAATTCGTTTCACAATTTGAACAGCCAAGCTTGAAGACATACCAGTTGGCTTATTGAGAACTATTATTCCATTTTTTTCAAACATTAGACACCTGCTCTATTTCATCTTTGCATAATTTTATTAATTTATCCAAATTGTCTTTAAAATCTTCTCTTATTTCAAAACCTGATGCTTGAGAATGACCTCCTCCCCCAAGTGCTGATGCAATGTGAGATACATCATAACCAGAAATACTTCTTAGACTAACAGAAAACACATTCTTTTGTTTTTCTACAACTGTAAATGCAATTTTAGTATTTTCAAGATTAACAAGCATATTCACATAATCACCAATATCCACTTTTGTAAAATTGTGTTTCATCATAAATTTACCAGAAATAACAATATAAGTAAGTTGCCCATCAAAAACTATTTGGCTATTTAAAAGTTGTCTTATCTCAAAAGTTTTCCTTGGTATTTTTTTAATTATATTATAATTTATGCGATGCAAATCTGCACCTAACTCTAATAATTTTGCACCTACATAATGAGTTGAACTTGTTGTGTTATCATGTAAAAAACACGCTGTATCATCAACTACACCCATATATAGTTTTGTTGCTATATCTTTTGTTATATTAATTTTTGCTGTATTAATTAACTCAAAAATTATTTCACTACATGATGCCTTTTTATTATCTACATAAGTTACAAGTGTTCCTTGTAATTTTCTATTTTTATGATGGTCAATTACAATGGTTTTTGAAAAATTTAAAAAAATATCTTTATATTTTCCAAGTAATCTATCACTTGCAACATCAACTGTGATTAATAAATCGTAATTGCTTAAATCAAAGTCTTTTTTATTTATATTATCATATTCAAGAAATGTTAATCTTGGTGGTATATCATCATCAATAAATGCATCTACATTTATGCCAAAACTTTCTATTAAAAAAGATATGGCAGAAATACTGCCCAAGCAATCTCCATCAGGAGATTGATGACCAAAAACTGCCACACTTTTTGATTGTTTAATTAAATTAATTATTTGTTTCATCATCTTCACTTTCTTTTGGAATATTGAGTGTTTCTAAAATTGCATTAATATCATCACTGTGCTTTGCACCTTCATCTAATATAAAATTCAATTTTGGAGTATATGGTAAATCAATCATTTTAACAAGTTCTCTCTTTATAAAACCTTCACTCTTTCTTAATTGGTTTATAACAACATTCTTATCTCCTGTATAAACACTTACACCAACTTTACAATATCTAAAATCAACAGAAAGTTCGACAAAAGTTATTGTTATAAATTCATTAAGTCTTGGGTCATTAATCTTGTTTCTTAAAATATCATTTAAGGCTCTTTCAACTTCAGAATTAGCCCTTTCAGTTCTTATACTTGACATAACTAACCCCTTTTAATTTCTACTTTTTGATATACTTCAAAAACATCACCAACTTGAACACCAGTTGAATCTTTAAGTTTAATTCCACATTCGTATCCATAATTAATTTCAGCTTTGTCATCTTTTTGAATTCTTAAAGCTTCAATTTGTGTTTCAAGAATCTTCTCTTTACCACGATATACATTTACAAATGCATTTCTTGTAATCTTACCATCTGTAACATAAGAACCACAAACAACCCCACTTTGAGATAGCTTGAACATTGCTCTAACTTCTGCATGACCAATTGTTTGATTTTCATATTTAACAGTAAGCATACCATTGATAGCTTTTGTTATTTCATCAACAACCTCATAAATAACTTTGTATGATTTTACTTGAACATTCATAGACTCTGCAATTTGTTCAATTTTTGAAGATAATTTTAAATTAAAGTTTATTACAACTGCATTTGAAGCTTGTGCAAGTAATAAATCACTTTCGGTAACTGCACCAGCACCACTATGAATGCAAACAACTTTTGCTTCTTCATTTTTAATTGCTGTTAATGATTGTTTCAATGCTTCAACAGAACCTTGTACATCTGCTTTAATAATAATATTTAAAGCTTTTAATTTTCCTTCATTTACTTTATCCATAAAATCTTCAAGTGAAACACCACTTGTTGAATTTGCTCTAATTTCTTTTGCTTTTGAAATTCTTTCTTGAATGACTTGTTTTGAAAGTTTTTCATCAACTGCAAAAACCTTATCTCCTGAAGTTGGAACGCTATCAAGTCCCAAAACAGCAACTGGAGTGCTTGGTAATGCAGTCTTTACTTGTTTACCATTTTCATCATACATTGCTCTAACTTTACCGTATGATACACCACTTATTATTGAATCTCCAACATGTAAAGTTCCACTTTGAACCAATACTGTTGCGATTGGACCTTTATTTTTATCAAGTTCGGCTTCAAGAACAGCTCCAACAGCAGATTGTTTTGGATTTGCTTTTAAATCTTGAACTTCAGCAACTAACAATATCATTTTCAAAAGTTCATCAAGACCAATTCCTTTCTTTGCTGAAACAGGTACTAAGATAGCATCTCCACCCCATTCTTCTGGTAATACACCATTTTCTGCTAATTGTTGTTTTACTCTTTCTATGTTGGCTTCTGGTTTATCAATTTTATTTATAGCAACAATCATTGGAACATTTGCCGCTTTAATATGACTGATTGCTTCAATCGTTTGAGGCATAATTCCATCATCGGCAGCAACAACTAACACTGCGATATCAGTAACTTTTGCTCCCCTTGCACGCATTGCTGTAAATGCAGCATGACCTGGAGTATCAATAAATGTTATTTTTTCATTATTCCAAGTGATTTGATAAGCACCAATCTTTTGGGTAATACCACCTGCTTCACCACTAACAACATTTGTTTTTCTTATCGCATCAAGCAATGAAGTTTTACCATGGTCAACATGTCCCATTACTGCAACAACAGGTGGACGCTTTTCCATATTTTCTTCATTATCTTGAATTTTTACATCTTCAAGCATTTGTTCTTCGTATGATTTTTCCAATTTTTGTTCAAGTTTGACTCCAAGTTCACCACATACTAGTTCTGCTGTCATATAATCAATTGTACTGTTAATATTTGCCATAACTCCTAAAATCATTAATTGTTTTATAATTTCAGTAACTGGTCTACCAATTTTTTCAGACAAATTTTTAACAGTAATATTTTCTGTTGTAATTGTTGCATTATCAATTTTTGGAGCTACAAAAACTGCTTGTTCTTTCTTCTTTTTAGCAAGTTTTCTGTTGCCCATTCTAATGCCTTCTTCATCGATTTCTGACATATCATCAACTATGATATTTTTTCTGAGCAATGATTTTTTATTAATCTGTTTCTTTTCTTCAATTTGACGATTAGATTTATTCTTATTTCCATAATTGCGTTCTGGTTGAGAAAGAACAGCACTGCTTTCTGTTGGCTCAAAAATTTTAAAAGCATTTTGTTTTGAGGATACAAAATTATTGTTTCTACCAAAAGGTCTTTGACCATTCTGCCCAAATGGTCTTTGTTGCCCGTTATTATTAAATGAGCGTTGTCCATTTTGGTTAAATGGTCTTTGACCATTGAAATTTTGATTTCTGTTACCAAATGGTCTTTGTTGTCCATTCCCATTAAAATTATTATTAAATGGGCGTTGCATATTATTTGGGCGATTATTATTTCTAAAGTCTCTATTTTCAAAATTGCGTTTTTGATAATTGTTGTTTTGGTAATTATTATTTTGATTTTTGTCAAAAGTTGATCTTTGAGTTACAGGTTTAACTTCTTTTGTTACAGGTTGTTTCTTTTCTTCAACAACAGATACAACTGGTTTATCATTTTCCTTATTTGGTTGTTCTTTTACAGAATCTAAAGGTGCGTTTACTCTAGATTTTTTTGTTTCTTGAATAATTCTTAACTCATCTTCAAGTTGACTTTTTGATGCTCTAAGTTCACGCAAAAAAACTTGTAAAGTACCACTTGATTGCACTTTATATATTGACCTAAGATTATTTAAAATTGTTGATTTTTTTTCTGTTTGATTTGCCAAATTATTCACCTCTAATTACCTTTATTATTTCTTTTGATAAACCTAAATTTTTAAGACCTATTATCTTGCAATTTTCAATAGAAACTATTTTTGAAAAATCTTGTGCTTCTACTTCAAATATATCACAATTTGTTTGTAGTTTTTGATTATTCACTACTTTTTGTATGCTTTTGCCACTATCATTTGAATATAATATCAAATAAAGTTTCTTATTATATTTTTTTAAATTATCAGCACCAATAATTAAATATCCAGCTTTATTTGAAATATTAACAAAACCTTTTATTTTATTTATTTCTTGTATTTGCAAATTCTATATCCTTTAATATCTTTTCATATTGTACTGTGTCAAAATTTAGTTTGTAAACTCGATTAAATATTTTCTTTTTTAATATCATATCCAAACAATTATGATTTTTACAGATATAACAGCCTTTACCTTTTCTTGATTTATTATCGTCAATAAAAAGTTGATTTTCATCTAAAACTATTCTTATTAAATCATTCTTATCAAATTTATTCCTACAAACTTGACACATTCTTTGAACTTGTCTCACTATTCACCATCTTCATTTATATCTTCAAGATTAGCAAAGTTATCATCTTCACCAAGGTCAGTAAGTTCATATTCAACTTCTTTGACTTCATTATTATTTTCAACTGAACTTTGTGGTTTTACATCAATTTTCCAACCTGTAAGTCTTGCAGCAAGTCTTACATTTTGACCACCTTTACCTATTGCTAATGATAATTTATCATCTGGGACGATTACTCTTGAAGATTTTAAACTTTCATTAATTTCTACACTAAGAACCTTTGCAGGACTTAAAGCATTTGCTATATATTCAAGTGGGTCTTCTGAATATGGAACAAGATCAATTTTTTCACCATTGATTTCACTCATGATTGTGTTAATTCTTTGTCCACGATTACCAACACACGCTCCTAATGCATCTATATGTGGTTTTGTTGCCATTATTGCAACTTTACTTCTGTTACCTGGGTCACGAGCGATGTTTTTTATAACAACTTCACCATTTTCAATTTCTGGAACTTCAATTTCAAATAATTTTCTAAGGAAACCAACATTGCTTCTTGAAACTTGAATTTGCCTCTAAACCTGATGGCAAAAAATGATTATATTTATTAAC
>CALDLU010000225.1:0-8176 GCA_937915245.1 uncultured Clostridia bacterium
CTGTTAATATGGGGAAAGCAATCCTTCTTATGGTAATAGGTAACGAACCTATTGTAAAAGGTATGAATCTTATTGGGGCACATATTGATAGTCCAAGACTTGACCTTAAAGCAACACCTGTTTACGAAAATAATGGGCTTTGTCTTTTTGACACTCATTACTATGGTGGAATAAAAAAATATCAATGGACAGCATTACCACTTGCAATGCATGGTGTTGTTGTAAAAAAGAACGGCGAAAAAATAAAATTGGTTTTGGGCGAAGATGACAGTGAATTTGTTTTTGGTATAAGTGATTTATTGCCACACCTAGAAAGCAAAGAAAAGGAAAACAAAAAAGATATAAAAGGTGAAGACCTTAATGTTTTGGTGGGCAGTATTCCAGATAACAACACAAAAGAAAAAGACAAAGTTAAATCTAACATTTTGAAAATTTTGAAACAATACAACATTGACGAAGAAGATTTATTCTCTGCTGAAATTGAAATTGTACCAAGTGGCAGGGCTAGAGATTTTGGTCTTGACAAAAGTATGATTATGGGTTATGGACAAGATGATAGAGTGTGTGCATTTACAGCACTTAATGCAATACTTGATGTAAATAATCCAAAAACAACTTCAATTTGTATGCTTGTTGACAAGGAAGAAATAGGCAGTGTTGGAGCAACAGGAATGAGTAGTAAATTTTTTGAAAATTCTATTGCTGAAATTATGAATCTTGCAGGTCAATACAATGAACTTGATATGCGTAGAGCATTAAATAAGTCAAGAATGTTATCAAGTGATGTAACTGCAGGTTTTGACCCTAATTATCCAACACCAATGAATGAAAAAACTGATGCTTACCTTTGCAGGGGAATTGCTTTTAACAAATATACTGGAAGTCGTGGCAAATATGATGCAAATGATGCAAACCCAGAATTTATTGCAAAATTAAGAAATATTTTAGATAACGACAATGTATTCTACCAAGCAACCGAAATGGGAAAAGTTGATGCTGGTGGTGGTGGCACAATCGCATATATTATGGCAGGTTATGGAATGGAAGTAATAGATGCTGGTGTTCCATTACTAAATATGCACGCACCTTGGGAAATTGCAAGCAAGGTTGATATTTATGAAAGTTATCTTTGTTATAAAAGTTTTTATAAGATGTAATATTAAAATGGTTGTAAAAATTACAACCATTTTTTTATTCAATAATGAAATAAGAAAAATATTTTAACAAAAATTATTTTTATGATATAATAAAAATATGGAAACAATAGCACAAATATCAACACCACTTGGCAGTGGTGGAATTGCAATAATTAGAATGAGTGGAGATAAGGCAAAAGATATTGCCTTTAATCTTTTTCACTCAAAAAATTTAACAACAGAAAATATTGAACCAAGAAAGTTATATCTTGGAAAATTTAAGATAAATGAAGATGCCCAGGAACGCTGTATGATGGTATATTTCAAAGCACCATTTTCTTTTACAGGTGAAGATGTTGTTGAATTTCAAATTCATGGTGGAGAATTTTTGGCAACAAAAATTTTGGACAAGCTAGTAATTTCAGGTTGCAGACTTGCAGAAAACGGCGAGTTTTCAAAAAGAGCATTTATGAATGGAAAAATGTCATTAGATGAAGCCGAAGCAACCATTGATATGATTAATGCAACAAGTGATGCAGAAATCAAAGCATCAAGTTTACTTGCTGATGGAAAACTAAAAAAGCAAATTGTAGAAATTCAAGACAAAATTAAAGATTGTTTGGTTAATTTGGAAGTTGCCCTTGACTATCCAGAACACGATGACGAAGAAATGTCAATCAAAGATGTTCAAAATGTCTTAATTACTTCAAGAGACATTTTGAATAATCTATTAAAAACTGCAAAAACAGGTGAACAAATAAAGTTTGGAATAAATGTTTCTATTGTCGGCAAACCAAATGTTGGAAAATCAAGTTTACTAAATTGCTTGCTTGGGGAAGATAGAGCCATTGTTACTGACATAAAAGGAACAACAAGAGATATATTAAAAGAAACAATATCATATAAAGGATTTAAAATTAACTTTATCGACACAGCAGGAATAAGGGAAAGTGATGATGTTGTTGAAAAAATTGGTGTAGATAGGTCGATAAACGCAATCAAAAATAGTGATATAGTTTTGTGTGTGTTTGATGCCAGTGAACCACTTGATGAAGAAGATAACAAATTGCTAAATCTTGTCAAAGACAAAAATGTTATATATGTATTAAACAAAACAGATAAAAATATTATAACAAAAATTGATAATGCTGTTTATGTTTGTGCAAATGAAAATAAAAATATTGATGAAATAAAAGATAGAATAATTGAAATGGCAAGATTAAACAAAATTGATTTTTCACAAGTTTATTTAACAAACAAACGACACATCGAAATAATTAAAAATGCAATCAACCTTATTGAAAATGCAATAAATGTTGCAAAGATTGGAACAGCAGATTTGGTAGATATGGAAACAAAAAGAGTTTGGCTTGAACTTGGAAAAATAACAGGTGAGAGTGCAACTGATGATATACTTACTGCAATATTCTCAAAATTTTGTTTAGGGAAATAAATATAATAAAAAATCTATAAAAATTGTTATTTTATAGATTTTTTTGTTATTTTTTATTATTTTTTATTATTTTTTTCATTTTAATATAATAAATCGAAATCTTCAATATATTTTGATTTATTTATTTTTAATTCTTTATATTTTTCAATTAAATATTCTGTTGAATATTCTATAATTGTTGCAAGATATTCTTTATATTCTGGTGAAATTTCATAGCCCATTTTTTCAACATTTTCTATTGCTTTATTAATATCAAAATTTTTAATTATATTTTTTAAAATTTTATTAAAATTTTTGTCATTTTTTGCAAGTGTAACAATTTCAGTTGCTTGGGTTTCAAAGTTTGAACCAAAATTTGTTTTAACAGTAATATAATTTGCAAATTTTCTATATTGCTCTTTTATATCGTCGTTCATATCTATAAATCTTTTGTCTATATATGTTATTAGTTTTTTCCCACAAAAAGCAAACTCATTATCAATAAGTGGAGCAACTGAAATTTCTCTTGTACTTTTATTTTTTATAAAGAACAAATTACATTCATGTCTGTCTGTTTGCATGGTGATAAAATCAAATATACATATCTTATATATATCTTCCACAAATTTGTGTTTATCAACATTGTAACCATATATAGGTAATTCATCAGCAATGTAGGCATAATCTTCAAGTGAGTTTGAAAAATCATTAAAGTGTGCAATCTTTCCAAGTTTCATTGCATTAATAAGTTCTTCACCTCTTTTTGCAACATTGTATGATACAACACCTTCAACACCATTTTTGCTTGCAGGTTCAATTTCTGGGCATCTAATTCCAACCAAATTGCAAAGTTCTTTACATATCAATTCATTTATAATTCTGTTTTGTCGTATATCAAAGCAAAATATATCATCATATGTTTTAAAAATTGCTCTACCTTTTGGCAAACAAAACCAAACTTTACCATATTTTTTTGTTGAAACACCACTTTCTCCACCACGCCTTACTGTTTTTGTTTCATCAAGAAGTAAACCTTTTGCCAATTTGATATTAGCATATTTTTCAGTGTTTTTTAAAATTGCTTTCATAAAAACTCCTATTTTTCAATTTCATCATCTTTAAAATGTCTTTCTTTTAGTTGTTTTTGATATTCTTCAATTGTAATTTTCTTGGTTGTATTGATTATTTCACAAATATATTCTTCATACTCATCTGGGATTTCATACCCAAGTTTCCTTACATTTTCAACTGCACTTTTTGGATCTATCTTTGCCAAAACTTCTTTTAGAACGACATCAAATCCTCTATGCGAAAGTGCACAATCTACAATGTCTTTTTCTGGGGCATCATATTCAAAAGGTTTCATATTACTTGATGTTTGAATAATTTTTGCAAACTTGACATAGTTAGGCATTATATCTTCTTTTATATCAGTTTGTTTGTCTTTGATAACCTTTTCAATTCCTTGACCAAAAAAAGCAAATTCATTGTCAATAAGTGGAGCAACCTTAACTTCTTTTGTTTTTTTGTCAATCAAAAAGAATATGTTGTTTATATGTCTATCAGTTTGCATTGTTATAGTGTCAAACACTGCAATTCTATATATGTCCAACGTTGATTTTTTTACATCAATATTATACTTTTTTCTCCTTAATATATTAAATGCTGCTCTAAAATCAACAAGGTCTTTTGATATAGGATAGTCTAGTTTGTTAAACAATTCTTCTGCCGTTAAAAGTTTTTGGTGCTTGTTTGCAACAACATTATAAGAAATAAGTCCACTAACATCGTTTAGTGTTGCTGGCTCAAGTTTTGGAGCAGAAATACCAACTTGTTTGCAAAGTTCAGCGCAAATAAACTCATTAATTATTCTATTTTCTCTTATGGTAAAATAAGAAATATCATTAAAAGTTTTAAAAATACCTTTTCCTTTTGGCAAGCAATACCATTTTTTGCCAAAGTCTGCAGTACTTATTCCAATCTTACCAAAAAATCTATACTTGGTTTTTATGTTCGCCAAATTTATTCCTTTTGCAAGTTTTATATACCCATACTTATATGTGTTTTTTAACAAAATCTTTCTCCGTAATTATGCTACCACTTTTATATATTCATGTCAATATTCAATAAAAAAACTCACAAATATTGTGAGTTTTTTATTTAATTATTTTCTTTTGGTTTTATAATTAAAAATCTATGTGGTTCTTCACCTTTTGAATATGTTTCAACATATTCATTTTCTGCAAGAGCAGTATGAATAATTCTTCTTTCATTTGCAGTCATTGGTTCAAGTTTTACACTTTGATGTGTTCTTTCAACTTTTTTTGCCATACGATTTGCAAGTGCAATTAATGATTCTTCTCTCCTTGCACGATAATTATCACAATCAATTCTAATTTTCTTTGCGTGTCTATTATTTTTACCAACATAAACACTTGTCAAATATTGAAGGGCATTAAGTCCTTCGCCACGATAACCAATCAAATCACTTGAGCCTAAAATGTTAATAAATATTTCTTCTTCGGTTTCTCTTATTTCAAGGTCAGCAGTTAAACTAACTTTGTTTAAAAGACCTTTAACAAATATTTCTGCTTTTTTTGAATCTGGTAAAGTTTTTTCTTTTTTATCTTCCTTTACCTTTGAAGTAATTGTTTCAACTTCTTCTTCAACATCTTTTTCTTTTTCGATTGGTTGTTCTTCAAGTTCTTCTTTTGTTGGAATGATTGAACTAACTTTTTCTTCTTTTTCTTCTTCAAAAGAAGGTTTGTTTATTAGTTCTTCTCTTTGTTTATCTCTCTTTTCGTATTTTTCAACTTCTTCTGGAGAAATTGATACTAATACTTTTGCTTTTTTGAAAAAGCCACCTTGTTCCAATATTTTTATTTCAACATCTTCTCTTGGCGCTTTTAATTCAAATAGGGCATTTTCTATTGCTTGTTCAATGTTTTTGCCTGTTGCTTCAACACTTAACATAATTCCCTCCATTAAATCTTTTTTAATTCATCATCGGATTTTTTGCTTTTATTACTTTTTTTACTTTGTTTTGGTTGAGTTTTGTCTTCTTTTATTGTTACAACTCTTTCCATTCTTTTTACTGTGTTTTTATCTTCTTGTTTTGCTTGTTGTCTTTTGTCGCACTTATCACTTATCAAATTGATTAGTGGAGTAAGTCCAATGCTTACAAGTTGTGAAGATACAAGGTATAATGCAAACATAGTAGTATAGAACAAAGTAAAGATACCCATAAATATTGGCATAATAAATAACATTGCTTTATTTGTTGGTGCTTGTGGATTTTCTTCTTTTTGCTTTTTCATCATAAGCCATTGGTTTAAGAATGAAAGTCCTGCACAAAGTATAAGCAAAATAAAGTATCCATTAGCTCTACCGTTTGTTTCACGAAGTGGATTCATTATTTGTTCATATATTTGTCTATATTCATCAGTTTTTTGGTCTTTTGTTAATCTTGCAGTTCCTGCATAACTATCAAAAGATGGAATTGAATTTTGGAATGGACTATCTGCAATCCAAATATTATCTATCCACAAAAATCCTTCTTTTATTTCTTTATGTTTTTTTGCTACATTTTCATTTGCAATAGCCAAAACTCCGTTTTTTGTTTCTTCATTTTCTATTGCATTCATTTGCTCCATATATGGTTTGCAAATCTCATAAATTGATTTATCTGGATTTGCTGTTATTTCATCATATATATTGCCACCATTTTCGCTTACATATGAAGCAACATATTCTGTTTGAAGTGTTTCAAACTCTGTTGCAATTTTATATGAAGCCATTGCATTCATACCATTAAGTAAAGTAATAAATATTGCAAAAGTTAAACCAAGATTGATAAGCATTGTAAAACACGAACCCATTGGGTTGATTTTTTCTCTTTGGTAGAGTTCGCCAAGTTTTTGGTTTAAAGTTTTTTTGTCATTTGCATACTTTTTGTTTAATGCTTCAACTTGTCCTTTTACTTTTTGTTGCATTGTTGCCATTTTTTTGTTTGTTCTTCTATTGAAAAAATCAATAGGGGACATAACTAATTTAATGATAACAGTAAGAACTATAATTGAAAGAGCAAACGAACCAAAAGCATTTTCAAATGCAACAATAATCTTTTCCCAAAGACCTGTTGGCATTGTGGCAAGCAAGCCACTAATTATACTATCCATTTACTATCTCCCTTGATATTTTGTGGTATTGGGTCAAACCCACACTTTCCGTTTGGGCGACACCTAATTATCCTTAAAATTGCCAAACCTGTTCCTTTAAATATTCCAAACTCCTTTATCGCCATCACTGCATATGTTGAACATGATGGATAAAATCTGCAAGTTTTTGGGAGCAGTGGAGACATACACCATTTGTATAGGTATATAAAAAATAAAAAAATAATTTCTATGGGGAAAAATATAATTTTAAATATTTTCTTCATATAAACCATTTTTTACAAAAAGTTGTTTCATATTTTCTTTTATTTCAACAAATGTAAGTTCTTCTATACCTTGCTTTGCAGAAAAAATATAATTGTAGTTTTTCTTTATGTTAGGGTATAGTTCACAAAATGCAGACCTAAGTCTTCTTTTCACTTTGTTTCTTACAACACTTTTGCCAATCTTTTTTGACACACTGAATCCAACTTTGGGTTCATTCATCTTTGACTTCACAAAAGTTAGTAATAAAAGTTTGTAACTTTTTGTTTCTCCATGCTTGTAAACATATTTAAAGTGTTTGTTTTTTCTAAGGCGATTTATGCTTTTAATCATAATGCTCCTTTACGCTGCTAAAACTTTTCTACCTCTGTTTCTGCGACGTTTTAAAACATTTCTACCACTTTTTGTGCTCATTCTTTGTCTAAATCCATGAACATTTTGTCTTCTTCTCTTTTTTGGTTGATATGTTCTTTTCATTGCCATAATACATTTCCTCCTATTCTATTTATTTAGTTAAATTGCAGACAGGCACGATAAAAAACAGAATAGTCTGCGACTAAACTAAACTAATTATATACAACACCCCCAAAAAAATCAACTCATATTTTATATGTTTATTAGTATATATACTATATTGACATTTTTTTTGCTTGTGATATACTAATTTTGTAAGGTAAATATGCAAAATTGTAAGTATAAACCAATACTAAAAAATCTTGACAAGTATGGAGATATTAGACTTTCCCTTGGAATTATTATTGATGAGAAAAAGAAAACAGAGAGGGAAGACCCAAGAACAGGAATCTCATCAAGACATTTTGGAGAATTTTGGTATTATTTGGGCGAAGATAAAGTTATATTCAAATCGTTTGAATGTATGGAAAAAACAAAGCCAAATAGAATTGTTAACGAACTTTTGTTTTATGAAATTTCAAAGCAAGTTGGCATTGATTGTGCAAAATGTAAACTCGCTTCAATAAATGGAATAAAAGGAATTGCATCTTATAACGTTTTAAACAAAGATGAGTTACTTATAACCGGTTCGGTGCTAAAATATAGAGTGGGCGACTACGAATATAACAATAACACCATAAAATCTTACTATAAAGCATTAAAAGAACTAAAATCAAAAGGTTCAAAATCAGTCATAATAAAAATCCTTTCCATTA
>CALDLU010000226.1:0-5463 GCA_937915245.1 uncultured Clostridia bacterium
TACTATGAGCATTTCATACAAAAAACTTTGGAAACTATTAATTGATAAAGATATGACAAAAACTCAATTAAGAGAAAAAGCTGATATAGCCACATCCACACTTGCAAAATTAAGTAAAGATGAACAAGTAAGTATGGATGTCCTTTTGCGCATTTGCAAAACTCTTGATTGTGATATTGCGGATATTATGGAATTAACAAAGGAGTATAAATAGTATGGTTCAACAACATTTAACATATAAAGAAATGACAGACCTTGGCTGTTTTTACACTCCACAAAAATTTGTTGATAAATTAATAGAAATGATCAAACTTAACATCCCTGATTATAACAAATATACGTATCTTGATTCTTCTTGTGGATATGGTTCATTCCTAAAATCTTTATTCCCTTTAAAAACTATAGGGTGCGACATAGATGAAAAAGCTATTGACATTGCAAAAAATATGTATCCTAATTCTGAATATTACACGCTTAATACATTAAACAAATTCAACCGTAATTCAATCAATTTAAGCGAATATAATGATTTGATAATTATCGGGAATCCACCATACAATGATACAACTTCAAAAGTAAAAAATGATATAAAGAAATCTGAACCTTGTAAAATTGATGACGATATAAAGACTAGAGATTTAGGAATTTCATTTTTATTATCTTATAATAAATTAAAACCTGATTATGTTGCAGTCCTTCATCCGTTGTCCTATATGATAAAAAAAGCGAATTATGAACTTTTAAGGCCGTTTTATAATAATTATTCTCTTATTGACCATTGTGTTATAAATAGCCAAGAATTTAGTATGACATCTAAAACCAGAGGCTTCCCAATTATCATAGCACTTTATAAAAGAAATTACTTAGGACTAAATTATAATCATATTTTAAACATGAATTTTAAGACGATAGAAAATAAAACTTTTAATCTAAATCATGACTATATAAAAAATTATATATCAAAATATCCTTCAAAATATAAACAATATAAAAACAATGATATTTTATTTTTTACAATGAGAGACATTAATGCTTTAAACAGAAGCAAAACTTTCATAGAAGAACTAACTGAAAATGCAATCATAATTGATAAAAACAAATTTGCGTATTATTGTTATGTCGATATTTTTAAAGATTATATATATAAACTTCCATATTATTATGGTAATTGCGATGTTTTTATTAATAATTATGATTTTATGAAATTAAAAGATGTCTTTATAACAAAAAGTATAGAAAAACATCCATGGCTAAAACAAAAAATTTCCTATCAATTTAACAACAATTATGGATTAATCGATATGTATTTTAAAAAATTATTTAATTTATAAAAGGAGAAAAAATATGTTTATTAAAGAAATTAAGAAAAATGAAATTAAGGTTGCCATACCGCTTACAAAAGGTACAGAAAAAACAAGAATTAAAAGAAGGTCAATACTAAATGAATATGGAATACCAGTATCTACTAAAATAGAACCATTTGCACAGGATTGCTATGTTGAGTGGCAAATTGGTTATGATGTTATTAAAGCAGATGCCAAAAAACTTGAAAAAACAACTTTGAAAGATTTTAGCTTTATTGGTGCAAACGGAAAAGAAAAAACATTGTATGAGTTATCAGAATATATAAAATATTTTTACGATTGGAAAGTTATTTCAAAAGAAAGTCTAATGAATATGAAAAATTATTTAAAGCAATTATCTGAAGATAATTTTTTAGATACCAATCCAGGATTATCAATAAAAAGAACTCATCCCATTAACAAAACAATAAATGGCTTCAATTTTATGTGGACCAAAGTTGAATATCCTTTATTGGTTTACAAATTTGGGAAGTTCGAAATTGTTGCAGAAATTAAAATAACAGAAAAGCAATACGCAATTGGGACTCAACCAATGTTATATTTATGTTTTCCTATAACAGAGTTAGAACATAGTGAGAACCTATTGGGAAGGACTGCTCAAACAAAAGAATTCGCCAATTTTGTCATAAATGATAAAAACATCAATGTGTTCCTAGAAATGCTCAAATTGTTTGGGACCTTAAGTAAAAATCACAACAAGGATGCAATAAGTATAATAAATGTTATACTAAATTCTTAATTTTTTATCGAGCAGGATAAGGAATTGGCTCAAAATCAATTTTTGAACCCCCAAAAGCCCCATTTTATCGGGCTTTCCGGCGACTCACCCCCAAAATATAAAAGAGTCGATTTTGAGTCTATTCACCAAAGCTTAAACCAAGTGTGAAACCCACTTGTTTTTATTAAAAATATAGTATTTTTTGCTTGTATATGCTATAATAAATTTAGACTTCAAAATTGAAGTCTGGATTGAAATTGGTATCACTGCTAACGAGTTTTTATATGAAAATATAAATGCTTATGATTGATACCAAAACAAAATGTTTTGTTGATTGTGAAAAATTACAAGAGAACACAGCCAAGTTTAATTTTGAAGATAACACTTTAAAATTAGGTAAAGCAAGTATGTCAAATCAGCAACTTAAACGAATAAGTTTAATGTTTGCAACTGACTTAAAAAACTTTGCCGAAATCTTTGGCAACTCTCAAAATCTTACCGCAAAAGAAGTTTATTCTCACTTGCAAAACAATCAATAAAACAACTGCGAGAAGAAGTTGAAAAATACTTCTTCTCTTTTTTCTTATAGGCCTTTCATTTTTTTACAAAATATGGTATAATGATTAAGCACTAAATAGGAGGTAATTATGGTTGAAATTATTTGCACAATAATATCCGGAATATTTGCTATTATTTCTGCAATATTCGGTGGAATATCAATTTACAATAATAAACAGACAAACAAACAAAATATTTCGTCTGGAGATAATTGCAAAAATATACAATTCGGAGAAAATAATCATGACAAAAAGAAATCAAGAAATTAGTTCTGGGGCAAATTAAAATAATTATCAAGGCGAAAATCTAACTATTGTACATAATCATATTACTCAATTTGATGAAAAGAAAGCAAAACAAATTTCAGAGTATTCTGCAAGGCAAATAATGGAAGAATATTTTTCAAACGCAGATGAGTTGGCACAAAAAAGAATGAATGATTTTGAAAATAGATTTATTCCAAAATTAGCAGAAATAGAGAGTGCGTTAGAAATCTTCAATGACCCCGCTTTTAAATTAGTATATAGAAAAGCCCAAATTCAAGCTGCTACAACGACAAGAGAAAGTGATTACAACATCTTATCAGAATTGCTTATTCATAGATACAAAAAACAAAACAATAAGGCAAGCTGTATTGGAATTAATGGAGCTGTAGATATTGTAGAACAAATATCAGATGAAAGCCTTGTGGCTCTAACTGTTATTACTACAATTTTAATAGGAATATGCCCTATAACTAGCAATATAACCGAAGGGTTAAATGAAATGAATAAATTGTTTGAAAGTCTTTTAATTTGCGACTTGCCCAATAATAATGATTGGTTAGACCAATTAGATATTTTAAAAGCAATAAGATTAAATTCATTTGGTAGGTTAAAGAAATTAAAAGAATTTTATTTACAAAATCTTGATGGTTATTTTTGCGTGGGCATTGATAAAAACTCTGAAAATTATCAAAGGGCAATTAATTTATTAAAACCTTATGGATTAGAAAATATTCTCATTGACCACGAACTTATAGATAATCATGTAAGACTACCTTTGACAAAAACATCGGAAATTGACAAACTTAATAAAATTCAATCAAATGGCGCTATTTTACCTTTATCGCAAGAAGAAAAGGAATGTCTTTATAAAGTTAGTGATTTTTATGATAAAGCGGCAGATAAGAAAAATATTGTATTAAATAAATTCTACGAAAAACTTGACACGTTTCCTGCATTAAAAGTTATACACGATTGGTGGGATAAAATTCCAAATGGATTTTCTATTACTTCAATAGGGAGAGTGTTAGGACATGCCAATGCTCAGAAATGTTATAAAGGATTTCCACCTTTAGATTAAACAACAAATCCTAATCCACTTGTATCCAACATACACTTTAAAGTTAGAATTGGATAGCATTGGCCCCGCCAGACAATAGTCGTTTGAACTCATTTGAGTTTAAGCGACTTTTTCTTGTTTGTTTTCAAGATTTAGTTCGGTCTTATAAATTGTAGTACCACCATTGTTATTTGGGTCATTATCAGACTTTTTATATATTTCTTCAGTCGGGTTTAGGCTTGTATTATAAACAATTGTAATTCTATCATCATACAAATTTACTCTTGAAATAAAATTGTTAAAAAAGTCATTTCTATCTCTAACGCTGTCAAAATCTTTACTTGCATATATTTTTAAGAAGTTTACAATATTTTTCTTTTCAAGTGGTTTTAATGAGTGGGCTTTTTCGATTGCGATTTTCTCTTCTAAAATTGCTTTGTCATTTTCCAGTTTTAAAAGTCTTTCTTGTGTTGAATTTGTAAATATTCCTTTTTCAATAGCATCCAGCATTGCTGATATTGACTTTTCTTTTTGTTTTAATTCTTCAGTTAATTTTACCAAAACAGCATTTTCAGAAATTTCACTATTAAATTTATTTACAACAACTTCTGCGATTTGTTCAATTATATTTGATTGCAAAACATATTCCTTTGTCTTTTCAAAAACAAAATTTTCTATATCTTCTTTTCTAACATTTCTCTTATCGCAATCACAAACTTTTCGCTTTTTACCATAGCATTTATAGTATTTATGAATTGCTCCTGTTTTACTTGTTCCTGTTTCAGCTGTCATTAAGTTGCCACAATGTCCACAATATAATTTACCACTTAAAATATAAATATCATCATCTTCCTTTTTTCTTTGTCTATGTTTGTGTTCATCCATAATTAAATTGCACCTTCTAAAAGTATTTTCATCAACGATTGCTGGAAATATATTCGTGTATTCAACATTATCTAAAATGCATTTTCCCATATACTTTGCATTTCGTAGCATTTTAGAAATTATGTTTATTGAAAACTTTAATCCTTGCTTTGTTTTGAGTCCTTTATTGTTTAAATCTTCTACAATTTGCGTTGTCTTGATACCATTTGCATAGTCATCAAAAATTTGTCTTACAATCTTACTTTCAGTCTCGTTTATCACATATTTTTTATTCACAACATCATAACCATACAGAATATATCCACCAATATAGTTGCCTTTTAGCAGGCTTTCGTGAATACCTCTTTTAACTTTTTGTGAAAGTTCGGCAGAATAGTATTCAGCCATACCTTCCAACACACTTTCCATCAAAACACCACTAGCGTCAGTGGTTATATTTTCTTTTGCCGAAATTACACGAACATTATTCTTTTTTAATTTTGCTTTGTATGTTGCACTATCGTATCTATTCCTAGCAAATCTATCTAATTGATATACTAAAACATAATTAAAATCTCGCTTTTTGCTATCTTCAATCATTTGTTGAAATTCTGGTCGTTTATCATTTGTTCCAGA
>CALDLU010000227.1:0-2390 GCA_937915245.1 uncultured Clostridia bacterium
ATGCAATTTTGACACAACTTCATCATACTTTTGCTTTTTGAAACCAAGTTCAGCATTATCTTTTTCTACTGTGTTTTTGGCATTAAGCAAGTCTACTGTTATTTTTGATTTTGTGTCATTCATATTTGCAATTCTTTCACGAATAACATTTGCTTCACCTGATTGTTTTTCAAGTTCAACTGACAAATTAAGAATACTATCGTGAGTTAAAGCAATATCTTCATCAATACTGCTTACTTGTTTCATAGATTCATCATAATCATTTGTTGTTTGGTCAAGTTCATTTTGTCTGTTATTAATTTCTTCGCTAATTGCTTGCAATTTTGTGTTTATTTGCGCTTTTACACTATTTGCATTATTATATCTATAAACATAAGCATTTACTTCCAAATCTTGCAAACGATTGCGTAATTCTAACCACTTTTTTGCATTTTCTGCTTGCTTTTTAAGTGGACCCATTTGTCTTTCAAGTTCGCTAATTATATCGTTGGCACGAGTAAGATTATCTCTTGTTCTTTCCAACTTTCTTTCTGCATCAACTTTTCTTGATTTAAACTTTGCAATTCCTGCTGCATCTTCAAAAATTGTTCTTCTGTTTTCTGGTTTTGAAGAAATGATTTCTTCAACTTTACCTTGTCCAATAATTGAATAACCATCACGACCAATTCCACTATCATACAAAAGGTTTACAATGTCTTTTAATCTTACAGGTGTACGATTGATAAGATAGGCACTTTCACCACTTCTGTATAACTTTCTTGTTATTGCAATTTCATCATTATCATAGTTAAAATATCTGTCAGAGTTATTAAAAATTAATGTAACTTCACAATAAGATAAACTCTTACGCTTTTCTGTTCCATTAAAAATTACATCTTGCATACTTGAACCACGAAGCAATTTGCTACTTTGTTCTCCAAGTACCCAACGAATAGCATCACTAACATTACTTTTCCCACAACCATTTGGTCCAACGATTGCAGTTATACCAGAATCAAATTTTATGTCTGTTTTGTCTGCAAAAGACTTAAATCCAGATAATTCTATTTCCTTAAAATTCATTTATTATCTCCTAGTTTATCTAGTATAATTTTTGCTGATTTTTGTTCAGCATCTTGCTTGCTGGAACTTTCTGCTTTTGCAGTAATTTCACCAAGTCTTGCTTCCACAACAAAAGTTGGATTATGTGATTGACCTAATTTTTCCAATAATACATATTCAACTTTTTGTCCATTTTTTTGTGCAATTTCTTGAAGAAGAGATTTATTATCAATGATTTCTATATCTTCCACATTTTGAATATAAATATTTTCTTCAATAAATTGTTCACATCTATCTATGTTTGAATCCAAATATACACTTGCTGTGATTGCTTCAAACATATCACATTTTATTGATTTTGTAAGCACTTTACAACTTTTGCCAAGTTTGACATATCTTTCTACATTTAGTTTGTCAAAAACTTTGCTTAAATTATCTTCACTGACATAATGTGCACGAAGTTTGGTTAGCATACCTTCATTTAGCGATTGGTTATGATAAAAATGTTTTCCAACCAAAAAATCTAGTATGCTATCTCCCAAATATTCCAAGCGTTCATAGTTATCTTGGCTATATGAACTGTGTGTTAGTGCTTTTGTGATATTTTGTTCATCACGAAAAGTGTAGCCACCAATACTAATCATTTTTTGCCTCACCAAATTCAGGTATACTTTCTATCGCCTTTTCTATTCTTTCATTAACTTTATTTTGTTCAAGTTTTACAATTTGTTCAACAGCTGCACAAATTGTTACACCAATGCTTGAACCATGAGATTTTATTATTGTTTTTTTGCAACCAACAAAGTTTGAACCACCATATTTGTTATAGTCCAACTTGCTTTTTACCTTTTTGAGAGATTTTTTGGCAAGAAGTCCACCAACCTTTCCCCAAAAACTTGACATCATTGCATCTTTTATCATTCCTGTTGTGAATTTTGCTGTTCCTTCAATACTTTTTAAAAGTACATTACCAGCGAACCCATCAGTAACAATAACATCATAATCACCAGTTAAGGCATCTCTTGCTTCCATATTACCAACAAAGTTTATTGGAAGTTGTTTTAACATTGGGAATGTTTCTTTTACTAGTTCATTACCTTTTTTATCTTCAACACCATTACTTAAAAGTGCAACTCTTGGGTTTTGAACACCAAACATTGCCTTAAAATATTCCGAACCCATAAGTGCAAAATGGCACAAATTAATTGGTTTGCAATCAACATTTGCCCCACAATCAATTAGAACAACTTGTCCACCAGTTCTTGTTGGTAAAAGTGGTGCAAGTGCTGGACGAGAAACACCTTTCATTCTTCCAATTTTCAAAAAGCCACCAGTAAGTACTGCTCCTG
>CALDLU010000228.1:0-1563 GCA_937915245.1 uncultured Clostridia bacterium
GCATAATGACTATATGTTGTAAGCAATCTTTCATTTCCACGATACTTGTTTTTATATTCAACATTATATAAGCCAAATATAATTGACAAAATTGTATCATTATCTTTTATTTTAACAAAAGCATCAACTTCGGGAAATTCTTTTTTAATATCATCGAAATATCTTTCAGTTAAACAACCTGTAACAATAATTTTTTCGCATTTTAATTTTTTTTGATTAATAGCAATCAATATATTGTCTATTGCTTCTTTCACTGCTGGTGCAATGAATGAACAGGTATTGACTATAATGATTTCTGCATCATTTATATCATCAATAACTGTAAATCCATATTCTCTAATTTTCCCTAGCATATGCTCTAAGTCAACTCTGTT
Organism: uncultured Clostridia bacterium; assembly: GCA_937915245.1. Taxonomy (GTDB): domain Bacteria; phylum Bacillota; class Clostridia; order Christensenellales; family UBA1242; genus UBA5893. Next base: position 375 of record CALDLU010000228.1, read on the forward strand.
TTTATCACAGCCCAAACTTATTGCACTAACTTTTTTTCCTAATAGTTCTTTTTCTTCCATTATTCATCACCAAATAACTCTTCATATTCTTCCATTGTAATTAAAACAGTTCTTGGTTTACTGCCATCTGCTGGAGATATAAAGTTCTTTTCTTGCATTTGGTCAATAATTCTTGCTGCTCTTGGATAGCCAATAACCAAACGTCTTTGTAACATCGAAATTGATGCCTGCCCATTTTCAATTACGCATTTTACTGCCTGTGGAAGCAATGGGTCTGTTCCACCTTCTCCAGATGATTCGACATTATTTTGACTGAATACATCTTGTTTTTGTGGATTTTGTATAAAGTTTTCTACACTGCTATCAAAATCATATTCACTATTTTTTTCTTTTACAAAATCAACAATATTACCAACTTCTTGAGTTGTAACAAAACAACCTTGAATTCTGCGTGGTTCTGGTGCATCATTAGGCTTATATAACATATCACCACGACCAAGCAATTTTTCTGCACCTGCTTGGTCCAAAATTGTTTTACTATCTGCAAAACTCATAAGCTTAAATGAAATTCTTGATGGGAAGTTGTTTTTCATTGTACCTGTAATAACATCAACAGAAGGTCTTTGTGTTGCAAGAATCAAGTGAATACCTGCTGCTCTTGATTTTTGAGCAAGACGAGCAATCTTTTCTTCAACTTCTTTCTTTGATGTCATAAATAAGTCTGCAACTTCATCAATTATTATTACGATATAAGGCATTTTATCTGCCTTACCTTCTAACACATCACTACTTGAGTTATATTCTCCAATGTCCTTTGTTCTTGAATTTCTAAACATTGTATAACGTCTTTCCATTTCATCAACTGCCCAAGTGAGAGAGTTTAACGCTTTATCACTTTCGGTAATTACATTTGGAACTAGCAAATGTGGTAAGCCATTGTATATCGAAAATTCAACTTGTTTTGGGTCAATTAAGATAAGTCTAACATCATCTGGAGATGTTTTGTATATTAAACTTAAGATAACAGCATTAAGACAAACTGATTTACCACTACCAGTTGAACCAGCAACAAGTAAGTGTGGCATTTTTGCCAAATTACATAATCTTACGCTACCCGTTATATCTTTACCTAAAACAAAGGTTAAAGGATTTTTTGAATTTTGAAATTCTTGAGAAACAATCATATCTC
>CALDLU010000229.1:0-2889 GCA_937915245.1 uncultured Clostridia bacterium
AAGATGTTTTTTCAATGGTTGAAAATAATATAATTACCGAAAAAGTAATAAAAATTATAAATGAACATTTAACGGAGAGAGAAGCAAAGATAATTAATATGAGATATGGAATAAAAGGAACACCTGCACTTACACAAAGAGAAGTTGCAGAAAAATTAGGTATTTCTCGTTCATATATTTCAAGAATAGAAACAAAAGCGTTATCTGTTATAAAAAATTATATGGGAGATTTTTTTGACAATGAATAAATTTTTGCATAAATATAAATTTTTTAAATAATTATTAAAATTCTCTTGAAAAAATTTTAAAAAGAATATATATTAAAAATATAGGAGAAATTTAAAAAATGTGTGTAATGACAAAAGAAGTTTTTATTAAATATGTTCAAGAATTGGTTTTGCCACTTTTTACTGGTTCACATATCGCTGGGGAAGATGTTTCAACATCAAGAGATAGTGAAGTCGCTCAAGGTACTGGTGGAACTATGCTTGTCAAACCACACAAAGAAGATGAATATAGACTTATCATAAAAAGAAGCCAACCTTTTAAAAGTAACGATATTGATTTGATGCATGCTATCATTGAAGAACTTGACCAAATTAATGACTATGGGATTAAAGATGAAGTTTATATCAAAAAATTGCAAAGTTTGGCAATGGAAAAAGCAATTTGCAAATCACTTACAGATATTTCATACAATACTTTGCTTGGCGTTATTGCTGGACTAGATAAATATGCTAGAAAAACATATGAAGGTAGTGAAATTAAATTTGGTATTGTTATCAATGAGTATGTAAATTGTCAAAATAAAAATGATAATTTGCATTATTCAACATTGTTTAGAAAGGACTTTTTTTCTGTTCTTTCAAACGGTGAACAAACTTGCCTTGAAATTGATAAAGAAGGATATTTACTTGGGCATGTGCTTTTTGAAAGATTAAGAAGCGCACCAACAATTTGCCCATATGATTATACTGGCGTTGCAAGATATTGCAACAATAACCGTATTGGTGTTATTTTGCTTGCAAGTGGTGAAATTTTATTGTTCAAAAATTATGAATTAATGTATGCTAAAAAAGGTGGTAGTTGGGGAAGTTATTGCCATGATGAGATTATTCAATTACTTTCTAACAAAACTAACCATACAATAAAAGAAATTCGCAAACAAATATATTTCACATCACTTGATTGTTCTTTTGCAAGAACTGGTGGGTGTATTGTATATCTTGACAAAGACGATGTTGAAAGTGCATTAACTCATATTGATATCAATGATATTATAAATGAAAAATATTTTAACATTAAAAAGGCACAACTGATTGATGAATCTCACAAATTGTATAATTTTCAAAAACCAAGCCCTGTAACAGAAGAAACAACTTTTGCAGATTTCGTAAAAACAAACGCAATGGCAAAAAGTGTATGTCTTAAAGAATGTATTGCCGACAAAAAATTTCATGAATTATCAAGAAAATTTAGAGAAGAAATTGTTGGTGTCGATGGTGCAACCATTATAGATAATGATGGTACAATTATTGCAATTGGTGCAATAGTTCAAATTGAGGCAGGGTCAAGTGGTGGTGGCAGACTTGCTGCAACAAAAACACTTGCAAAATATGGTGTTGCAATAAAAATTTCAGCAGATGGAATTATGCAAGCATTTATAAAAGATAAAAAAGCAAATCAAATAAAACCAATATTTACTGTTGGTTAAACTTGACATAAATTAAGTTTTATGTTATCATAAAAAAGTTAGTTAGCCAGATGATTGCAGTGCAACTGTTATGGTTGCAATGAGGAAAGTCCGAGCTTCATAGAACAGGGTGCCAGTTAACTGCTGGTGAAGGCGACTTTAAGGAAAGTACAACAGAAATTATACCGCTCACAATCTGTGAGTAAGGTTGAAATGGCAGTGTAAGAGACTACCGACCTTTTGGTAACAAAAGGTGCAATGCAAACCCCACCTGAAGTAAGGTTAAAAGTGGCGTATATGTTGTTCGCATTGCCACTTAAAAACACCGCTTGATTGCATTGGAAACAATGCAACTAGATAGATAATCATCGAATACAGAACTCGGCTTATAGACTAACTAAAACAAAAAATAAACTCAATTTGTTTGAGTTTATTTTTTTATTCCTAAAACACCTTGAAAAATGTTGATAATTGTGTTATCTTAATAGTAAAGAAAGGGGCGAAGTTTATGACAGATAAAGAAGAGTTTGAAGAATTTCAAAAAAAATTGACTGAAGAAATTAGAGAATCAATTGAATTTATGAATGATTTTAACGAAAGAATGAAAAAGATAGATAAAAGTGAAATAAAAAGTGGAAGAACACCAGCTCATGATATAGTAGATCAAATAGAAAAAGATAGAGAAAAAGAAGGAGAATTTTTGGCAACACAGCCAGATGATGTTTGCTTAAAAAAAGAAATTGAAGATGATAAACGTATATGTGAATATGCCAAGAAACATGGGCACAAAATGATAACGATAGGTAAGAAAGGAAACTTAAAATAATGGAAAATGTTATTATTGACTCATGTGTGTTTTTCCATATGCTAGAAGCAAATAAAATTTATCAATTGGAAGGAAAAAACTCGTTTGATAAATATAAGAATGATATGATTTTAAAAATGGAAACATTGAAACATAAAATATATGACACAATGGGTGATGAATTTTTAAATAAATATTTTAATTCAACTACAAAATTTATTGAATTGATTAATACATATAACACATATATTAGAAATAAGTTAGGGAATGTTGAGAACGAAATAAATTCTGTAAAAAATTCTTTGGTTGGTGAATTTAAGAAAAAAGATGGAACGATTTATAAAATTAATGCAAGTGCAATCCAAAAAGAAATATGGAGAAATCAATTAAT
>CALDLU010000230.1:0-14140 GCA_937915245.1 uncultured Clostridia bacterium
ACAACTTTAAGTAAATATCTTATTGGTGTAAATTCAATAAGTGCCAATGTTGCAAACGAGAACAAAACCGAATACCATATCCATTTGTTTGAAAAAGGATTTGTTTTGAAGAAACTCGCATTTGTTCGCATAGAAATTAAATATGTCATTTGTATTATATTGAGTGTTAAGAATGCCATGCTTGAAGGCATAAGTGGGTCAGCTGAAAGAATTGTTCCAAGATAGAATGATACCAAAATTGCAACAGTTTGAACTATTCCCATAAAGATAATTTCAAGACCTACACCACCTGAAAATATAGATTTATTTGCTTTTCGTGGAGGCTTTGTCATTAAATCACCTTCTGGTGGCTCAAGACCTAATGCTATTGCTGGCAATGTGTCTGTTAATAAATTTACAAATAATATTTGAACAGGCATTAAGAATGTTAAATTTGGGAAAATAAGTGTTGCCAAGAATAATGACAATATTTCAGCTGTATTTGCTCCAAATAAAAATGTTATTGTTTTTATTATATTTGAGTAAATTCTTCTACCTTCGCCAACTGCCATAACAATAGTTGCAAAGTTATCATCAGTAACTATCATATCTGCAACTTCTTTTGTTACATCAGTTCCAGTTATTCCCATACCAACACCTATGTCAGCATTTTTTAATGATGGAGCATCATTAACACCATCGCCTGTCATTGCAACAACTTTTCCCAAGCTTTTGTAAGTCTTAACTATTCTCACTTTATTTTCTGGACTAACTCTTGCATAAACTTTTATGTTATGTATTATTTTTTTGTATTCTTCATCACTTAATTCATCAAGTTGTGCACCTAACATAACTTGGGTTTTACTTGTACAAATACCAATTTCCTTTGCGATTGCAAATGCTGTATCTTTGTGGTCGCCCGTAATCATAATTGGAGTCATATGTGCCTTTTTACATTTTGCAACTGCTTCTTTAACTTCTTCTCTTGGTGGGTCCATCATTCCAACAAGACCAACAAAAGTCATATTTTCTTCTTGCACTTCGCCAAGTGTTACATTGTTTTGAATGGCACAGCCAAGGACTCTTAATGCACTATTTGCCATATTTTCATTTGCTGAAATGATGTTATTTTTTAGTTCGTTATTTAATTCGACTTCAACTCCATTCACCAAAACTTTGGTACAATGTTTTAGAATTATATCTGGTGCTCCTTTTGTATATGCAGTAAACACCCCATTTTGTTTGTTAATAACAGTCATTAATTTTCTGTTGCTATCAAAAGGTATTTCATCAACTCTAACATTTTCAATTTCAAGTTGTTTTTTATTAAGTCCACATTTTTGAGCATATTCGGTGAGTGCTGTTTCTGTTGGGTCGCCAACAAATTTATCATGAGAAAATTCACTATCATTGCAAAGTGCCATAGTTTTTAAAAGAGTGATGAACATCTCATCTTCAAACTTTTCAGCATTTTTTAATTCGTTATTATAAAAAACTTTTCTAACAGTCATAACATTTTGAGTTAATGTTCCTGTTTTATCACTACAAATTATTTCTGTGCTACCAAGAGTTTCAACTGCATGCAAACGCTTTACTATTGCTTTTTGTTTGCTTAACCTATTAACCCCCATACTCATAATTATTGTAATCACTGCTGGCATACTTTCTGGAATAGCTGCCACAGATATTGCAACTGCTGTTAAAAATGCCGTAATTATACTGCCATTAGGTTTTGCAAGAACTTCAAGTAAGAAAGTAATAACTGCAATAACAAGAACTATTATTGTAATAACCTTTCCCACTGATTTTATATTTTTTTGTAATGGTGTAATGTCTTTTTTTGATTCTGTTAGCATTGTTGCAATTTTGCCAAGTTCGGTATCTTTCCCAGTTGCAATAACAAGACCTTCTGCTCTGCCAAGCCCCACAACACTACCCTTATATGTCATATTTTTTCTATCTGCAAGTGGAGTTTTTGCTTTGCATAAAGCTAACGCATCTTTTTCCACAAGCAAACTTTCACCCGTAAGGGAACTTTCATCAACTTTCAAATTTGATGAAAAAATAAGCCTTAAATCTGCAGGGACAATATCTCCTGCTTCCAAAATAACAATATCACCAACAACAATATCGCTTGAATTGATTTTTACAATTTCGCCATCTCTCATAACTTTTGCTTGTGGCTCACTCATTTTGATTAATGCCTGCATTTCTTTTTCTGCTTTAACTTCTTGCAAATAACCAATAAGTGCATTTACAAAAACAATACCCAAAATTATAAAACCATCAACCATTTCGCTATATGTTTTTTGAATGATTGCCATTGTTATCGAAACAACAGCTGCAATTAAAAGAATAACTATCATAATATCGCAAAATTGTTTTAAAAATTTTACAATGTTTGGAGTTTTCTTTTTTTGTGGTAATTCATTTTTACCATACTTTGTTAAGAGTTCTTTTGCTTCATCTTGCATTAGACCGCTTTTGCTTGAATTAAAACTTTTCAAGCAATCATCAATTTTCTGTTCATAATTTTCCATATACATATATTACAAAAAAATAAAAATATTTTCAATTAAATAAATAAACAAATGATAGATAAAATCACTAAATATATAGAAAAATAATAATATTTGCCTGTTTTTGCAAGTTTTTTCATTATTTTTATAGCAAAAATACCAAAAATTAGTGAAATAACAAATGCAAGTGTTAGGTTTAAAACACCACCACTATACATACTTTGATTGCCAACAAAACACTCATAAATTTCAAAAATAAGCGAGCAAATAATTATTGGAATACTTAATATAAATGAATAACTTGTTGCTTTATCACTATCAACATTAAGCAATATTGCGGTTGAAATTGTTGTTCCACTTCTACTAATTCCTGGCAACACAGCAACACCTTGCATAAGTCCAATTATGCTTGCGTTTTTATATGAAATATCATTATAACTTTTATATTTTGAAGATTTTGTCTTGAAATAAGTTACCATAAGCAATATCGCCGTTATCATAAAACAAATCGGCAAAAACTTACCAGAAAATGAATCTATAAAAAACCCCTTAAAAATCAAAACCACAACAACAGTGCAAATGGTTGAAATAATTATACTTTTGCCATTTTTTGAAAATGGGTGTTTGATAAGTTCCCAAATATCTTTATAAAAGACAATGATTACAGACAATAATGTTGCGATGTGCAAAATTATTGATACAAGCATAAAGTTACCTGTTTCCACATTAAATATCTTGTCCAAAAACACAAGATGTCCACTTGACGAAACTGGCAAAAATTCTGTAAGTCCTTGCACTATTCCAAGTAGGATAAAATACAATGTTTCCATATAAAAAAGGATATGTAATAACTTTGGTTTTTATTACATACCCTGTGTATTTATCTATTCATTTCTTGTGATAAATTATTTTTCTTTGTTATAGGCGTGCCATTTTCTGATCTTTCAAATTCTCTTACCGCAAAAGGTGTTAAATGCTCAATATATTCACCAATATTGTTGAAGATTGACCTAATGATTGGTGAATACTCTCCCCTTGCGAATGGTACTCTTGTGCGTATCAATTCATATTCTTTTTGGAATTGCTTTGCGCTTACTGGATTTTTGTTTTTATCTAACCTTATGTAATCATAAAGCATAAACCAATTTTTTAATTGACACAATGCAACAACATAGTTGTCAATATAAGTAAGGACTTCTTCCGCATTTTCGAAATCTTTTTTTTGTTCTTGTGAATATTTTGGTCTCATACCTAAAAATTCACTGCCATTTGACAAAAACTTGAAGCCATTGAACACATACAGATTATTTTCTATCCAAATATTATTCAGCTCATTCTCCGTAAATGTTGCAAGAGATTTCTCCATTGAACTTTGTTGATTTTCACAAATATGCTTCCATTTTATTATTTGTTGTCTTGCTTTTTGCAATGTTTGTTTTGAATATTCAAGTCTATTTTCGCCACCTGAAATATTATCAATCTCTTGTTGATATCTTTCACAAATTCCCAAACATTCTTGTGGATGACCATTAAATAGCCAGTTTAATTTTTGTTCTCTTATATCCATTTTATTCCCTTTTTATATAATTATTCTATTACACAAAGGTTATTATGTCAATATACAACTTTTAGATTTGTTGTGTTTTTTCCATGTATTCTTTATAGCCACACATCATTGACACAATGTTATTTTCTGACCTTATATCAATAACTCTGTTTGCAACAGTTTCAACAATTTCTTGGTCATGACTTGAGAACAACATACAACCCCTAAAATTTATCATACCCTTATTAAGTGCTGTGATTGATTCAAGGTCAAGGTGGTTTGTTGGTTCATCTAATATTATAAAATTACCACTTTCAAGCATCATTTTTGCAAACATACATCTAACTTTTTCACCACCAGAAAGTACATTAACTTGTTTTAATGCTTCTTCACCAGAGAACAACATTCTTCCAAGCCAACCACGAATATAACTTTCGTTTTGGTCTTTTGAATATTGGCGAAGCCAATCAACAAGACTTAATGTGTTACCTTCAAAATATTCCCTGTTATCTTGTGGAAGATAACTTACTTTTATTGTTTTTCCCCAATTAATTGTTCCACTATCAGCAGTATCTTTCCCCATAAGAATATTAAATAACACTGTTGGAGCAAGACTATTGTTTGATAAAATAACAATTTTATCTTCACGATTAAGTGCAAAACTTAGATTTTCAAAATAACCCTTTTTGCAAAGATTTTTTACAACCAAAATTTCTTTGCCGATTTCTTGTTCGTACTTAAAATCAATAAAAGGGTATCTTCTTGAACTGAGTTTAAAGTCATTTATTGTAAGTTCAGCAAGTTCCTTTTTTCTTGAAGTTGCTTGCTTTGCCTTTGAAGCATTTGCACTAAATCTTGCAATAAAGTCTTTAAGTTCTTTTGCTCTTTGCTCTGCTTTCTTATTTTGGTCTTTTTGTTGACGAAGAAGTAATTGGTTTGTTTCGTACCAAAAATCATAGTTGCCAAGCATCATATTAATTTGACCGTAGTCAACATCACAAATATGAGTGCAAACTTTGTTCAAAAAGTGTCTGTTGTGTGAAACAATAATAACTGTGTTTTCAAAATCAAGCAAGAAATTTTCAAGCCATCTTGTTGTTTTGAAGTCCAAGTTATTTGTTGGTTCATCTAATATTAATATATCTGGGTTTCCAAAAAGTGCTTGCGCAAGCAAAATTTTAACCTTTTTCTTTGGGTCAAGTTCACTCATTAATTTATCAAAATCGCTTTCTTCAATTCCAATGCTTTTGAGTAATGTTTTTGCTTCGCCATCTGCTTCCCAACCACCAAGTTCTGCGAATTCTGCTTCAAGTTGAGCAGCAAGCATTCCATCTTCTTCATTAAAATCTGGTTTTTGATATAATTCATCCTTTTGCTTACTTACTTCCATAAGTCTTTTATGACCCATAAGCACTGTTTCAAGTGCAGTATGTTCATCAAAGGCATTTTGATTTTGCATAAGAACAGACATTCTTTCTTTATCATCACGAATAACTTCACCTTTGTTAGGTTCAAGTTCTCCTGTTATGATTTTTAAAAATGTTGATTTTCCAGCACCATTAGCCCCTATTATTCCATAGCAATTTCCACGAGTAAATTTTAAATTAACATCTTTAAAAAGCACTCTCCCACCAAATTGCAAAGTTACATTACTTACTTGTATCATTCTCTATTTTCCTTTACTAAATTGATTACTAATGTAGTATATCATTATACCCAAAGATTTGCAAGCACATAACCATAGCATATAATAATTTGACTTACATCAATTTTTATGATAAAATCGGTGTGTTTTTTTGATAAAGAAAAACAAAATAAAAACATCTTAAAGGAGTTCTATGAGATCATTAAAACAGTGTTTAAAAGACATAAATAACAGCACAAAAATAGCAATATTTTGCCACACTAATCCAGATGCTGATGCGTTATGTTCAAGCGTAGCACTAAAAAAATTGATTAAACTGAATAAACCAAAAGATACAAAACCAAAGACCATTGACTTATTAGTTGATGCAAACATTGATGAAATCAGTGATGTAAACAAGGCAATTATAACTGGTATAGAAATGAATAATCAACACTATAAACGCTATGACCTTGCTATTGCTGTTGACTGTGCAAATTTATCAAGACTTGGCAAATATGCAGAATTGTTTAGAAAAACAAAAAATAATATACAAATCGACCACCATGCAACCAATGATAATTTTGCAAAAAATAATATTGTTCTTCCAAGAGCATCATCAGCATGTGAAGTTTTGTACACATTATCAAAATTAAAAAATCTAAATATTAATGATGACATTTGTAAGATGATATATTCTGGAATTATAACAGACACAGCAAATCTTACACAAGGTACAATAACTGTAAGCACACACAAGATAATAACAGAAATGATGGACAGAAAAATTAACCTAAATGCGTTAAATGAACATTTCTTTAAAAACAACACAAAATCAAAAGCATTTCTTCTTAAACAAGCATTGGACAGTTTGACATTCTATGCTGGAGATAGAATTGCTTTTATGAAACTAACAAAACAAGATTTGGCAGAATGTGATGCAACAATGGACGACACATTGGGAATTGTAAATCATGGAATAGAAATAAAAGGAGTTGAAATTGCAGTTATTGCAATAAAGCAAGAAGACAACTCATATTATGTTAGCCTTAGAAGTAAACAAGAAATCAATGTTAGCATAATAGCACAAGAACTTGGTGGTGGTGGACATGACCAAGTTGCAGCATTTACATATTCTGGTTCACTTACTGATATGAAAGATGCGTTAATTAAGTCTTGCAAAAAAGAACTTGCAAAACATACCGATTATTTGGACGAACCTTTGTTTGAAGGCGATGAAGTCGCAAGCGACCAACAAAAACCTGCACAAAACTAATAAAAACCACAAAAAACCACTATTTTTTATAAATAGTGGCTTTTTTTTAAATTTTAACCCCCTGCTCCAGTTGGACCTGTTGGACCTGTGGCTCCAGTAGCACCCCTTGGAATAGTTAAATTTAAAACAAAATTAGGTGCAGTTCCAGATATTGATGCCGCTGCTTCTGTGTCAGGTTCACCAGTAGTTACAGTTCCAATAACAAATGTTGGTGTGGGACCATCTTCACCAGTAGGACCTGTTGGTCCAGTTGCACCTGTGGCTCCAACTTCGCCTTGTACACCTTGCACACCTTGTATACCTTGCTCACCAGTTGGACCCGTTGGTCCTGTTGGTCCAGTTTCACCTTGTACGCCCTGCACACCTTGTATACCTTGCTCACCAGTTGGACCTGTTACACCTACATCTCCCGTTTCACCTGTTGGTCCTGTTGGTCCTGTAGGACCTGTTACTCCTGTTGCACCAGTTGGACCTTGGGGTCCCGTTGCACCTGTGGCTCCAACTTCGCCTTGTACACCTTGCACACCTTGTATACCTTGAATTCCTTGTATACCTGTTGCGCCTGTGGCTCCAGTGGCACCTGTAGGACCAGTAGGGCCTGTTGGTCCTGTAACTCCAGTTGATGGACCTGTTGGACCAGTAGGTCCTGTTGGTCCAGTTGGACCTTGTGGACCTCTTTGACCTTGAGTGGTAATGTCATTGGTAAAATAGTCACCACAACAAGGGTATGGTGTTCTTGAACAATTACATGCCATATTTCTTCTCCTTTTCTCCATTGCATTATATGTATTTTGCAAACTTAAAGTTACATCTTAATTGACATAGTTTTTGCAAAATGTTAAAATTACACAAGAAAATAAAAGGGGTAAAACTTATGAAAACAGTAAAATTTATAAAAACAAATAGTGATGCAATAATTCCTGACTATGCACATCAAGGAGATGCAGGAATGGACCTTTATTCTTGCGAAGATGTTACCATTGAACCAATGGAATGGAAAAAGGTAAACACTGGTCTTATTATGGAACTTCCAAAAAACACAGAAGGTCAAGTAAGAACAAAAAGTGGCATTGCTTTTAATTATGGAGTGTTTGTTTTAAATACCCCAGGAACAGTTGATGAAAATTATCGTGGCGAAGTTGGGGTTGTTTTATTCAATCTTAATAAAACACCTTTTGTTATAAAAAAAGGTCAAAAAATTGCACAACTTGTTATAAATGAAATTTGTTATTGCAAAACAAAAGAAGTTGAAAAAATGTCAACAACATCTCGTGGTGAAGGTGGATTTGGTTCAACAGGTCTTGGCAAGAACAAAAAGGATTAATAATTGTAGTATTTATAAAATATCTCATAACAACTTAAACAAAAATTTTAGGTTTGGTAGTTCCATTAAAAATTACCATTTTGCTCTCGTAACTCAACTGGATAGAGTGCTTGGCTTCGAACCAAGAAGTTGCGGGTTCGACTCCTGCCGAGAGCACCAAAGCGTTTGATTTTAAGCATTTCGGTAGTAGCCGAGCCGAGTTTGCTTGGCGAACTCCAAGCAGGTTTTTGCCTGCATATTTTATTAGTTACTAGATTTTTTACGTTTTACATTGCAAAAATTTGTCAAATTTGATAAAATATTGTTGTAAAAGGATATATTCAAATTGATAACACTTTCAACATTTTGGGTTGCAATGGCTTTGGGGGTTTTTGGTATTGCCACCCCTGTAGTTTTGACAGCTTGTAAAAAAACAACAAAAATGAAAAAATCAACAAAATTGCATCACTTGTTGGTGTTGGATTATTTATTGCTTTCACTTGTTTGCTGACTTTAACCGAAACTGTTATCAATTCAAAATATATTGGTATAAACTTTTCGCAAAGTTCACAATGGTTTTCAAAAACTTTTATTTTCGATTTTGCACATCTTAATTTGGAACATTCAGTTCTTAACTTTCTTATGCTGACACCTTTGGGCATTATGTCTTCACAATACTTTATTGCAATAGATGCCAAACACCCTATTTTGAAGGGCATGTTTACAGGACTTTTGACCAGCACTTTTATTGAAGTTATGCAATTCATATTGCCAATTAGTAGAACACCAGACATTGCCGATATTGTCTTTAACACCACTGGTACATTTGTTGGTGCTTTGGGAACAACGACTTACAGCAAAATTGTATCTTTTATGTCCAATAAAACTAAAAATAAGACAGCAGATTATAAGCAATCTCTTCAAAAAGATTTTGAAGTACAAAATGTAGTTCAAATAAATAAAAATATGAAAGTTGAAAGCACAATTAAAATGGCAAATAATAAAAAAATAAATTATGTAAACTTTTACAAAAAGCAAGATGTTTTTGAAAGAAAAACAGAAGATAATGCTAGCAATCAAAACCACGATATTCAATCAAGTAATTGATTGAATTTTTTATAAATCACTCAAAAAATATCAATTTATTTTACATTTTTAATATAACTCTATATAATTTAATTTATCGGATGTTTTGTCTGAATGCACACGAGTGTATATTCAAGCAAAACTGATGTTAATTCAAACTGTGATGCCGTTATTCATAACGGAGTTGCATTTAGCAAATTGATATATGAACACTAATGAACAAAGCGACATCACATATTTTCTATTTTTCAAAAAAGGAGAAACTTATGAAAAAATTTAAAAAATGTATGCTCTCTATTTTGGCAATTTTATGTGTTGCTTTTTGTGGGATTTTCTTCGCTGGCTGTGGAGAACCTGCAATAATTTCTATTGAAAAAACAAGCACCGTTGGGTATGTTGACACTTACACTATAACCTACTCAAATGGAAAAACATCAACTTTTGAAATAACAAATGGTAAAAACGGAACAAATGGAAAAGATGGAAAAGATATTTCTATCACAGAAATTTATAACGAATATGTTGAAAAATATGGCGAGATTTCTTTTCAAGATTTCTTAAAACAATATCTTTCAATAAATTCAAATGGTAATGCAAGTGTTATTAACGAGTGTTTACAATCAAGTCTTAAAGTTTACACAAAATTTTATGAAACAACAAGCAGTGGTGGATTTTTTGGAACACAGACAAAAAGTGTTGCAATTTATACTGGTAGTGCCATAATTTACAAAATGTATGAAGACTATACTTATGTTATAACAAATTACCATGTTGTTTACGACAGCAATGCAAACAGCGACACACCTAACAAACTTGCAGTTGAAATTGTTGGATACATATATGGTAGTGAAGGCTCACCTTCAAAATCTGGGACAACAACAAATGGATATGATAATTATTCATATGGAGATTATGCAATTAATTTTGATTATATTGGTGGCTCTATTGAAAATGATATTGCTATTATTAGGACAAAAACATCTAATATTACAAAAATAAATGCAAATGCAAAACAAGTTAAACTTGCCGACAAATATTATGTTGGAGAAACTGCCATTGCTATTGGAAATCCTGAAGATGAAGGTATTTCTGTTACCGAAGGAATTATTAGTGTTGACAACGAATATATAACTCTTGATATTGACGGAACAAGTAGGTCATATAGAAGCATAAGAATAGACACTGCCCTATACTCTGGAAATTCTGGTGGTGGTTTATTTAATTCAAATGGAGATCTTATTGGAATTACAAATGCTGGCGACAACGAAGACCAAAATGTAAACTATGCTATCCCACTATCTATTGCAACAGGTGTTGCAGACAACATTATTTACTATTACACTGGTTCAACTTCAAGTGCTTACAAAATTAAACTTGGCATTGAAGTAACATCAAAAAATAGTAAATACACATATAACAAATCATCTGGATATGGCTCAATAAGTGAAGATATTATTGTTTCAACTGTTGAACAAAATTCTATTGCACAAGTAATTGGAATACAAAAAAATGATATTCTAAAATCTATAACTATCAATGGTAAAGAATATATGCTTTCAAGAAATTTTGATATTTCAGATATACTTTTAACTGTAAGACAAGATGATAAAATTAATTTTACAGTTTTAAGAAACAACACAAAAACAACTCTTAATACTTACACAATTTTGCAAACAAACCTTAACAAAGTTGCATAAAACAAAATTTTTAAAAATATACAAAATCACAAATCTACCATATAATATGGTAGATTTTTATTTACAAAATTATATTGTAATGATAAAATCAAAAAGACAAAAGGATATTTTAATATGGCAAAAAACGCTAAAAAGATTGAAAAAAATGCGTCATTAAACATTGATTCAAGCGATATAAAAGTAAGTAAAAAAACAAAAAACAAAGCAAAAAAACTTGCCCAAAATACAAGTGGAAAAGTTTGGGCTTTTGCATTTTTATGCCTTGTTATTGGAGTTATGGTTGGAGTTGGTGCTTTTTATTTTATTTCAAGAAATGATTGCTTTGAAATAATTGGCGAAGATGAACTAACATTTACAATAGATGAAAAATTTACTGACCCTGGTGTAAAAATTATTTCCATTGGTCAAGATTATTCAAAAGATGCAAAAATAGAAACTAACCTTAAAATTGATGCAAACGGTAATTATTACAGTGATGAAGTTGGAACATTCTACATAAAGTACTCATCAGTTGATTTTAAATATGGAACACTTTTTAAAATTCAAAAGATAAGGTTAATTACTTTTGTTGAACCAAGTGAAGGGGAAAATATAAATGAGTAAAAAGAAAACAAATAAATTTGGTGCTTTAATATTATGTACTCTTGCATTGATTCTAGGTGTTTTTGGAGGCTTTTCAGTTTATACATATATAAAACTACCAAAAACAGAAGAACTTATTTTAACAAGTGATGTTTACTACTCAAAGAATGATGAAATTCAAAAAGCAGACAGTGATTTAGATTTAACAGATGCAGAAATTTCTGTACATTTTTTGGAATTGGGAAATAAATACACTGGCGACTGTACTTATATAAAAACAAAAACTTGCGACATTTTGATTGATTGTGGTTCAAAATCTGACAGTATTTCAACTGTTGCGAATTACCTTAACAAATATGTAACAGATGGAACACTGGAATATGTTATTGTTACCCACGCTCATCAAGACCATTATGCAGGGTTTGCAACACCAACAAACATAAATAGTATTTTTGATTTATATAATTGTGAAAACATTATAACTTTTGCGCAAACAAATCAAAATTCATCAAAAGGGCTTTATGCTAACTTTTTGAGAGAGATTGAAGAAACAAAAACAAAAAATAATACAAAAGTGTTCACTGCCGAAGATTGCATACAGGAAAATAATGATGCTAAAAAAGAATATAAAATTGGTGAAAATTCAACTTTAAAAATATTAGATAGCAAATTCTACACACAAAAATCTAAAACAGAAAACAACCATTCTGTGTGTACATTAATAGAAAGTTCTGGAAAAAATTTCTTATTTACAGGTGATTTGGAAAAAGACGGAGAAGAAGCACTTGTTAATTTAAACTCTTTACCAGAAATTGATTTATATAAAGCTGGACATCATGGTAGCAAGACTTCTTCATCAATGCCACTTCTTAATGTAATAAAACCAAAGGTTGTTTGCGTTTGTTGTTGCGCAGGAAGTCCTGAATACACAAAAACAAAAGACAACCAATTCCCTACTCAAGAATTTATTGATAATGTATCAAAGTTTACTGACAAAATTTATGTAACAACTTTATGTATCGACTATGATGCAAACAAATTTGAATCATTTAATGGTAATATCATTTATATTTCAAATCAAACAAATTACAACATAAAATGTTCAAACAATGACACAATTTTAAAAGATAGTGAATGGTTTAAACAAAATCGAGTTTGGTCCATTTAATAAGAAAAAAGTACGAAATTTATTTCGTGCTTTTTTCTAATTGTTCAATAATACTTTTTGCAATAATCTCGTGTCCCATTTCATTTGGGTGAACACCATCAATGCAAAACTTGTCCAAATATTTTCTATCCCACAAAAAATCACCACGAATATCAAGTAATTTACAATTATTTTTGTTCGCACACCTTGTTATAATCATACTGTAAAATTCTTGGTGTCTGTAAATATTTTCAATATCTCCTTGCAAAAATTCTAATACTTTTTCTTTGCTTGCCAATCTTGCAATAACATTTTCAAAATATCTTTTGCTATCTATTGGTGGAATATTTGTAAGTATCACTTTAACATTTTTTTGTTGCAATTTTTTTATTGTTTCATCAAGCATTGTTTCAAATTCTTTTGGTGGAGTGTTTGGCAAATGATTTTCATTTGGAGAATTTGCAACAATTTTCCAATTATAATCACTATCATTTCCACCAAGAGAAATCACTGCAACATTGTTTTCTTCTTCATTAATTTTTTCAATGTATTTATCTATTGTGCCTTTTTGATTTAATCTTTTGAGTGTTTGACCATAGATTGACAAGTTATCTATCTCAATGCCAAAATGTTTGGCAACTAAAATAACTGCATTTTCTGGTAACTTTTTTAGTTCGTTGTTTTCATACACAATACCTTTTGGAATTGAATCTCCAAAAATAGTTATCTTACAATGCTTCAATGATATCATAATTATTTCTCCATAAATATGATACCAAGAGCAAGTGGACCTGTGTGGCAAGAAATTGTTGAGCCAGCGGTTGTGTAATAAATATTTTCAAACCCATTGTTCTTTAAAATTTGGGTAACAGTTTCTTTTGTTTTTTCTGTTATTGTTGTGTATGAAACAAATATATTTTTCTTATCTATATTATTTGATGCTTTAATTATATCTTCACAATATTTTTTTGCACAAAAATCATATGAGCCTATATATTTTTTGCCAAGTTTTGTTTTCCCATTAACAACTGTTATTAATGGTTTTATTGAAAGCAAGTTTGCTCCAAAACAAGCAAGAGCGCTACATCTTCCACCTTTTACGATATAGTTAAGTTTGTTTACAATTAAACTAACTTTTGATTTTAACTTATTTTCTTCCAAATATTTTACAATGTCCAAAATATCAACATTGTTGTCTACCATTTCTCTTGCTTTTAATGCAAGCAATGCAATACCTGTTGACAATGATAATGTGTCTATAACATAAACATTATTCATTTCATTTGCAACATTTTGAGCATTTCTGTATGCACTTGACACTCCACTTGACAAACTTAAATGAATAACTGCATCATATGTTTTTAGCAAGTTTTCAAAATGT
>CALDLU010000231.1:0-12980 GCA_937915245.1 uncultured Clostridia bacterium
AGTGGTAAGTATTAAGTCTTTTGATAACCTTAATCTTGTTGGATACTATTTTGATAAAAAATCAAATAATACAGCATTGTTGGTTCATGGTTATGCATCTAATGCTTACGAAATGCAATGCTATGCAAAAATGTTTTATGATATGGGCTATAATGTTTTGGTTATTGACAATCGTGGACATGGAAAAAGCGATGGGAAAATAATATCAATGGGTTATTATGAAAAGTATGATATATCATCTTGGGTAAATTTTTTAATAGATAAAAACAAAAATGTAAAAATTGTTGTTTTTGGCATTAGTATGGGTGGTGCATCAGTATGTCTTTATAGTGGTACAGAAAAACCTAAAAATGTTAAAGCAATTATTAGTGATTGTGCATATTCAAGTGCATATAAAATTGTAAAAAGTGTGGCAAACAAAAGTGTTGTATTCTCAATTTTACCAACGCTTCAAGTTTTTAACTTGTATACAAAACTTAAAGTTGGTTTTAAATTAAGTGATGTTAATGTTGTGAAACAAATTGAAAAATGTGATGTTCCAATGTTGTTAATTCATGGAGAAAAAGATAATTTTGTACCTTTTTCAATGCAAGGTGAATTATACAATGCTTGCCCCGAACAATATAGGAATAAATTTTCGGTAGAAAATGCAGGGCATGGAGAAAGTTTATATACTTTGAAGGGTAAATATATTAAAAATGTGGAAGAATTTTTAAAAAAATATGTATAAGTTTTACATATTTTTTTTCATATACTTGAAAATTGTGCACAATAATGCTAAAATATCATCATTAAAAAGGAGAAAAAATGGAAGTAGAAGCAACTAATTTTATTGAAGACATTATAAATAAAGACCTAGCAGAAGGAAGATGCGACCATGTCCAAACAAGACACCCACCAGAACCAAGTGGTTATTTGCATATAGGACATGTTAGAAATATCGTATTAAACTATGGTCTTGCCCAAAAATATGGTGGTGTTTGTAACCTTAGATATGATGACACAAACCCACAAAAAGAAAGTCAGGAATTTGTTGATTCTATCCAAGATGATGTTCACTGGCTTGGTTATGATTGGCATGAAATTCACTATGCAACAGAGTATTTTCAAATGAACTATGAAGTAGCCTTAAAACTTATAAAAGAAGGTAAAGCATATGTTTGTGATTTAAGTCCGGAAGAATTATCAAAAACTCGTGGAACATTAACAGAACCAGGAACAAACAGCCCATATAGAAACAGGTCTGTTGAAGAAAACCTTGATTTGTTTGAAAAAATGAAAAATGGTGAATTTGAAATGGGTTCAAGATGTTTGAGAGCCAAAATTGATATGGCAAGTCCAAATATGAATATGCGCGACCCAGTAATTTACAGAATTCAATATCTCAATCACCAAAGAATAGGAAGAAGTTGGAATATTTACCCAACATACGATTTTTCTCACCCACTTGATGATTGTTATGAAGGTGTAACACATTCAATTTGTGGACCAGAATTTGAAGACCACAGACCACTTTATAATTGGGTAGTTGAAAATAGTGGACTAAAAAACCATTCAAGACAAGTTGAATATGCAAACCTTTATATCAAAGGTGCAATACTTGGTAAAAGATTTATCAAAAAACTTGTTCAAGATGGGAAGGTTACAGGATTTGATGACCCAAGACTTTACTCTCTTCGTGGTTTAAGAAGAAGGGGTGTTCTTCCAGAAAGTTTGAAAAACTTTGTTATTGCTGCTGGAATTTCAAAAAGTAACTCATTAATTGACCCAGAATTTTTAAATCACTTTATTCGTGATGATTTAAACAAAGTGTCAAAAAGAGTTATGGCAGTTTTAAATCCAATTAAACTTGTTATAACAAACTGGGAAGACGGAAAGGAAGAAGAAGTTGAACTTGAAGATTATCCACAAAATGAAACAACAACAAAGCGTAAATATTATTTTGGAAAAGAAAGTTTGATAGAAAGAGAAGATTTTATATCAGTTCCAGACCCAAAATTCCACCGTTTGTATGTTGGTGCAGAAGTAAGACTTAAAGGTGCATACATTGTAAAATGTACTGATTTTGATATTGATGACAATGGTAATGTTACGACTGTTTATGCTGAATATGAAGAAGGTACAAAATCAGGCAGTAATTGCACAAAGAAAGTTAAAGGCACAATTCATTGGATAAATCCAAATCATGCAAAAAATATTGAAGTAAGATTATTTGAAAATCTTGTTGATGAAGAAAGTCAAGATGAAGTTGAAGGACAAGAACACGCAACAGATAATTTCAAAATAAATCCAAATTCAAAGATTATATTAGAAAATGCGTATATTGAAGATGATGTAGATTTTAATTATGATGATAGATATCAATTTATGCGTAATGGTTATTTCTGTTTAGACAAAGATACAACAGATAATAAATTAGTATTTAATCGTACTATAACACTTAAAGATACTAAAAAGAAATAAAAAATTAATATATTGACAAATTGCCACCATGGTCGTTTAGAGAACTAAACTCTTATGGTGGCAATTTTATTAAACTTTTCTTTTGTGCTTTTTAGTTCGCATATCAAAGACAAAACTTTTGATATTGTTATTATAAATTTGACAATATTTCATAAAGTGTTTATACTCTTTTTTTGTAAAGAGGTAATTATGGAAGAAATACGAACAAGATTTGCACCAAGTCCAACAGGATATATGCACATTGGGAATTTGCGTACTGCACTTTATGCTTTTTTGTATGCAAAACACCACAATGGCAAGTTTATTTTAAGAATAGAAGATACTGACCAAAAGCGTTATGTTGAAGGTGCAACAGAAATTATTTACGACACCCTAAAACAAACAAAATTAATTCATGATGAAGGACCAGATGTTGGTGGAGATTATGGTCCTTATGTACAAAGCGAAAGAAAAGCACTTTATAAGGAATATGCAGAAAAATTAGTCAAAAGTGGGCATGCGTATTACTGCTTTTGCTCAAACTCTCACGAAGAAAACTCACATGAAGAAGATGAACCACAAACTTATGGCTATAACAGACATTGCAGAAATTTAAGTAAAGAAGAAGTTGAAAAAAATCTAAAAGAAGGAAAGAGTTATGTTATTCGTCAAAAAGTACCACTTGATGGAACAACTACTTTTCACGATGAAATCTATGGAGATATAACAGTTGAGAATTCATCACTTGATGACCAAATTTTGCTTAAAAGTGATGGTATGCCAACATACAATTTTGCAAATGTTGTTGATGACCATTTAATGGAAATAAGTGATGTTATTCGTGGAAAAGAATATATTTCTTCAACTCCAAAATATCAACTTTTGTATGAAGCATTTGGTTGGACACCACCAAGAACAATACACTTGTCAACAATTATGGGACAAAATCCAGACGGAACAGTAAGTAAATTGAGCAAGCGTCATGGCGCAGTTAGTTTTGCTCAATTAGTTCAAGATGGATATTTGCCAGAAGCAATCATAAACTATATTTCATTGCTTGGTTGGAGCCCAAAACAAGAAAGGGAGATTTTCTCTCTTGAAGAGTTGATTGAACTTTTTGATGTAAATGGAATAATCAAAACCGATGCTGTTTTTGACTATAAAAAACTTGATTGGTTTAACAGTTTGTATATTAAAGAATTGCCAAGAGAAAAGTTTTTGGAACTTGCAAAAAATTATACAAATGAATTGAGTGAAAATATAAAAGGGAAATGGGATTTTGCATCAACATTATGCCAAAGCAGAATTAATAAATTAAGTGAAATTGCTCATTTCTTTGACTTTTTGGATGACTATCAAGATTTTGACCTTGGACTTTTTGAAAACAAAAAGAATAAGTTGGACAAGGCTGGTTCACTTGATATACTAAAAGATATGTATAGTATATTAAAAAATGAAAATGATTGGTCAGTTGAAAAACTTAATCAAATAATACAAGATTATGCAACAGAAAAGGAAATGAAGATAGGAAAGGCTATGTGGCCGGTTCGTATTGGTGTAACTGGACAAACTGTAACTCCTGGTGGTGGTGCAGAAATGCTTTATTTACTTGGAAAAGATAAATCACTTGAAAGAATTGAAAATTGTATTCAAAGATTGTTATAAAAAAATAAGCACAAATTTGTGCTTATTTTTTTATTTATAACTCCATAGAATAGTCCAAATTGTTTTCTTTTGCCTTTTCAAGTTTCAAGTTTGGACCATAGTTCAACATTTCTCTTTTGTTTTCAAATTCGTACAATTTTGTTTCATTTGGGAATAAAGGAGTGTTATTTACTGGTATATAACCATATTTGTCGTGAGTTTTGTATAATTCGTTTTGAACAGCATTCGCATAATCAATTAAATCTTCCTCTCTAACACCCCAAACAGTGTCAATAGGTTTGCCACTCATCTCATCCTTTTTCATATAACCAAATAGGTATATTTTTGTTTTATTTGGAAGTTTTGGATGTCTACCATCTCCCAAACCGCTGTATGCCCTTGCATAATCTAAAAAATATTGATCATCTTTGCCAAAAGACTTTTTTTCATCGGTGGTTAAGTTATTTTTTGGCATAACAACTTTAAGTTGAAAGTATTTCATATTGGATTGATTATCATCAACTTTATAGTATGTTGGTGCATGCTTTAAATCTTGATGCTCAACCGTATACTTAAATCTTTGAGTTCGACTTAACATAGACAACTCTTTTTTTACTTCAACAACATCTGTTGGTAAAGAAGGCCAAAGTTTGCCATTGCTTTTACCATAAGGACTATACAAAGAACTATGACACCAGTATGTGTATAAACTCGGCATAATAATAAAACTACATTTTCTTAAATACTTTAAAGCATCTTCTTTTGTTTTAAACATATACCCCTCTCTTTTAATTCTATATATAATATACCACCGAATTAGGATACATGCAAGAATTAATAATTAAAGTATATTCAACAAGAATTAGATGAATTAAAATCAAAAAGTACACTCGTAAAAAATTGTTGCAATTTGACGCCTAGTATGCTAATATATGATAGCAATATTTAATTGCCTTGCTTTTCGTAGGAAAAGCCGTTAGACCAAAAGGAGGTAGTAGATGAAATACGAACTTTTATACATCATTGCTCAAGATGCAACTGATGAACAAAAAGAAGCTCTTATCAACAAATTTTCAAAAATGATTGAAGATAAAGGCGGAAATGTTCTTTCTCTTGAAAAAATCGGAACAAAGAAGTTTGCTTATCCTATCAACTTTAAAAACGAAGGTTACTATGTTTTAATGACATTTGAAGTAGCTGACGCAAAAGTTGTTGATGATATGAACAAACTTATGAACATTACAGAAAATATCGTAAGACAAATGTTTGTTAGAAAATAATTTTAGGAGATATTATGAACAGATGTTTTTTAATTGGTAATTTGACAAGAGATCCTGAACTTGCAACCACAAATAGTGGTGTTTCAGTTTGTAGATTTTCACTTGCAGTGACAAGAAATTTTTCTAATGCTGATGGTGAAAGAGAAACAGACTTTTTGAACATTATTGTTTGGCGTGGTCAAGCAGAGAGTTGTCATAAATATCTAAAAAAAGGCTCAAAATGTGCTGTAACAGGTTCAATTCAAACAAGAAGTTATGATGCACAAGATGGCTCAAAGCGTTATGTAACAGAAATAGTTGCAGACAGTGTTGAATTTTTGAATTCAAAAGCAAGTGGTGATGGTCAAGATAAGGTTTCAGTTGATAACAAAGAAGTTGCAAAACTTGAACCTATTGATGATGACACACTTCCATTCTAATAAAAGGAGTATAAAACTATGGCAGAAGTAGAACAAGTTGTTGAACAACCAACAGAAGAAGCTCAAACACCAGTTGAAAAGGTTAAGAAATATCGTAAACCAATGCAAAAGAAAAAAGTTTGTGCTTTCTGTGTTGACAAACAAAATGTAATTGATTATAAAGACGGTAACAAATTAAGAAGATACATTACAGAAAATGGTAAAATTCTTCCAAGACGTCAAACAGGTGTTTGTGCAAGACACCAAAGAGAACTTGCTGTTGCTATAAAGAGAGCAAGAGTTATGGCAATTCTTCCTTTCAAAGGCGAGTAAAAATAAAAAAGAACTCCAAACTTCAAATTTGGGGTTCTTTTTTTTATTGTCTTTTGACTTACACTTCAAAGTGTGGCATTCTATAAAAGCAGATGAGATTTCTCATTAGTTATCGCTACGAAATCGGTAGCGAAATGACTTTTTATTATACTTGTCATTTCAACTGTCGCCCCAGCGTTGTGACCTTAGAGAAATCTCAACATCTTAAATTTAAATTTATTTTAAATAAATTTTTAACAGTCATTTTTGTGTGGAAGCATATAGAACTTATTTGCAAAGTTCGGTATCATCTTGCACAGAATATCCATCAACTTTGCTTAATGCATCTTCTTCATCAAATAATGCAACTGAATATCCAAAATCAGGTTCACTTTTGTCAATTTCAAAAGCATTTTCTTGTGGTTCAAGACTATCCAAAAATTCTTTAAACTTACTATATTCTTCCTTATTATTTATAAGTAAATCTTTATTGATTTTATCCAATAAATCGCTAACTTCAATTTGCATAGATTGATTATTGTGACAAAATACTCTTATTGCAGTAAAAAGTGCATTTGCAGAATCAAAATCATTTGTTTTGAATCTCTCTAATTGTACAATAGGTTCCATTTCATCAAAATAGAATTTTATTGCACCAACAGTGTTGCCAGTCTGGTCTTTTGCTGTGCATTGATAATCGGCTCCTGATTTAATAATTTCGTTGTAAACTTTTGTTTTGGCAATTGTGACGAAATATTCTTTGTTGTTTATTGTAACTTTCATAATATTCTCCCTTTTTTATGGATTTAAAATACAAAGTAAATATTTTATTAAAATTTATCAGATGATGGGCATGAGTTATTTATTCTTTTATTTGTTCTTCTTGCTTTTTTTGTTTTAGTTTTTGTCTTTTTTCTTCAAGAAGTTTTTTGCGATGTTCTTTTATTTGTTTCATATGTTCCAAACGCCTGTCATATTCTATTTTTGACTGAATATATTGAGAATTTTGTGCCCCTGTTGAAAATTCGTCAAAACTTTTTGATTTTGTCAATGCAAGAACTTCATCTATATATTTTGTGGCTTCATCTTCGGACATATTGAGATATTGTTTTGTAACAACTTGCAGTGCTTGAATATATTTTGTATACTCAATTGGCTTTGAGTTTGCTTTAATTTTGTTGCAAATGTGTCTTAAAAAAGAGTATTCAAGCATTGGCTTTTTGAAAGGTTGGTTGGTTTCCATACAAAATTTAAGGTTATCCAAATATTCTTGAGATTTTTCAACACTATATTCCTGTGCTTGCTTAAGAACTTTTTGTGCAAATTTTTTTCTTTGTTCGTTTATGTTACAAAAGCCAAGTTTTTCAATTCCTTTAAGTGCCATACAGTTTTTGTGAACAATGTCTTTTGTTGGTTTTGTGTCATCAAAAAGATAAGCGAATTCATCCCCGGGAACTGCTTTTAACTTAAATGATTTTGTAAAAAGCATATCTCTTATTGGTATAAGACAATGAGAAAGTTTCATTGTCGAAGTTTCGGTTTTTTTGCTATCCCAACAAGAATCAGCATAATATAGCCCATCAATACCATACTTTTCATCTTTAATATATACCATATTAACTTTGTGTGAAGCTTTGTAAACATCTTTCACAAAGTAGTCAACAGGCAAAGAAATACATTTTATATTTGGGTTCTGTAAGTATGTACACATTGCCTTTAACCAATCGGCATAACCAGCACAAACAATGTTGTTTGAGTTGTTTATTCCAACAATGGAGCGGGAAGTTATCCAACTTTCATTTTCTTTTTCTTCATTATATACTCGGTTTGTTGATTCATTATATAGGCACAAAAATTGTTCAAATGGTGATAAGTTTAAGGTTTGGACATTGTTACATTTTTTGTTTAACAGGTCATAAGTTTTGTTAAATTCGGAGTCATTCCAAAGAATGTTAAGTTCTCTAAAATCCAAATCAATATTGTTATGTCTTAAAAGTTTTGAAAAATACTTTATGACTGAAATATCTTTTTCAGTAAAACATTTGTTTTCAATATTCAAAAAGAAATTGCATTTTTTTATATTTACAACATTACCTTTTATTAAATTAAAAACTCCACAAAGTTTTGCATAACTAGGGTAATTATTGTAACTGAAAGTAAAATCATATTCTTGGGTTATATTTTTATAATAATCCAAATTTTTTGTAAGATTTTTTTCAGTTTCTTCACTAATTATCAAAGAAATGTGGTTACGAATAAATTCTTTCATATTATTTATTATATACTTAATATATATTTTAGTCAATATACAAAAATAAAACAATAAAAAATAAATGTGAATAATTGCTCAAAAAAATAAAATAATAAATATAAAAGGAAAAATCAATGAAAAAAAAGGTATTTTGGGGTATTTTTATATCATTTGCTTTAATTTTTGGAATTTTAGGTGTTGGGTATTATATATATCAAGATGTAATAAATCCAACAACTTTTTCTCGTGGAGTTGAAATAAATGGTGTTGATGTTTCTGGACTAAATAAAAATCAGGCACAAAATGTTGTTTCAACAAAGCTTATAGATAAAAGAAAAGATATTGAAATAACATTAAAACATAATGACAAGGTTTGGGTGTTTAAGGGTGAAGATTTTGAAATTGATAACCAAATTTCACCATACGTTGAAAGTGTTTTTAATTATTTTAATTCAGGAAATATTTTTGCAAGAAAAGAAAAATTAACAAAACTTGGTGGAGAAAAAATCTTTAACATATCATATGCAAAAGTTTTGGGTGGACTTGATACAAAAATAGAAAGTGTTGCAAGTGAAATCGACACACAAAGCCAAAACAGTGAAGTGATATTTGATGCAACCAAGAAAAACCCACTTTCATTTACAGAAGAAAAAGTTGGTGAAGTTTTGGACAAAGAATTATTAAAACAACAAATAGACACCTTGCTTCAAACTAACTTAAAAATAGAAATTGAAGTTCCCGTTATAACAGAACAACCAAATATCACAAAAGAATATAATGAAAAAACTTATGGAAAGCGTGGGGAATTTAGTACCAGTTACGCAAGTTCAAATCAAGATAGAAAATTTAATATAAAGCACGCCCTAGAAAGTTTTAATGGGAAAATGATTATGCCAAACGAAGAAGTGTCATTTAACCAAACAACAGGTTCAAGAACAAAAGAAAATGGCTATAAAAAAGCAAATATCATTTTAAATGGTGTGTATATTGAAGGAACAGGTGGTGGAGTTTGTCAAGCATCAACAACTTTATATAATGCATTGCTTAATGCAGATTTGGAGATTTTGGAAGTGCACAAGCATACTTTGCCAAGTTCGTATATTTGGCTCGCATTTGATGCAATGGTAAGTGAAGGTTATAGTGATTTAAGATTTAAAAATAATACAGAGCATAATATATATATAAAAACATATACAGATGACAAAAATGTCTATGTGGAAGTTTACGGAGAAAAATTTGCAGAAAACGAGAGAGTTGAAAGAAGGGTTGAATTTTTGGGAGCAATTCCACACCCTGGAGATAGAATTGTGCAAGATACAAAAGGTGAATATTCTGACAAAGTAACATACAAAGGTGAATATTATAGACTAAAATATCCAAGAGAAGGATATAGAGCAAAAGCCTATTTGGATAGATATGTTGATGGCGAACTTAAAGAAAGTAAGCTTTTGAGAGATGAAACTTATGAAGCACAGGAAGGTATAATCATTGAAGGTGTTGAAGAAGTTACAGAAGGAATAACTTTACCACCAAACACAGTAAAATTTATTCAACCACAAGATGAGAGTAAGGCAAAAGCAGACAATGTTCAAAAGAAATTAGAAAAAGAAAATCCAAGTGGATATAATCCATAAAAATAAATTTTAAAAAAAATTAAAATTAGGTATGGACAAACTAGAAAATATATGGTAATATAATGGCGTAAATAGCATTGGAGGAAATATGGAAAAACGAATTAGCAATAGAACAAGCATCGGGAATACAACCAATCCAGCATTAAGAGTAATCGCTGTTGTGGCAGCTTTTGACATACCTGAAAGAACAAGCGTTATGAAAAATGATAAAAAATTTACAAACAAAAAAGATTTATCATTGAAAAATATTGCAAAGGAAGACGTTGATTTACAAGCGTAATTTGTCTTTTTAAAAGTTCAAGATTTTTATCTTGAACTTTTTTGTTAATTTTGTTTGGCAATTAACATAAAAATATGATAATCTAAATATACTAGAGTAGTAAGGAGTAAGAAATGAAACAGTTTTTGTTTCCTGCAATTTTTTATAAAGAAGACGATAAGTACATAGTTTTATTCCCAGATTTAAACATAACCACAGAGGCAGAAACCGCTGAGGAGGCATTTTTGTTTGCAAAAGATAGCTTGAAAGTATATTGCAGTTACTCTGAAAAGTTTGATTTAGAATTGGAAACTCCAAGCACATTTGAAAAAGTTCAAAGTCAAAATCCAAATAATTTATGTATGCTTATTGATTGCTTTGTTATGCCTAATGGAATTAGAATTTAATTTTAATTAATAAAAAAAAGATACCTAATTAGGTATCTTTTTTATTCAACATAAAATGCTTTTGGGTCGACAATTTTATTATCTAACATAACTTGGAAGTGAACATAGTATGTTTCTTCTTCGCAATCTGCTTGTGTCATAATTCCTAAATATTCGCCACAGTCAATTTTTTGCCCAACATTTAAAGAACTTTCTGGAAGTATTGAACTGTAAATAGTGTAGAGCATTGCGTTGTGTCTTATTTTTACTGTGCAATATAAAACTTTTCCATTTTCATCTTTTACTGGGTCAATGCTAACAACAGAACCTTTTGCATATGAGTAAACCTTTCTATCACTGCTTGTAACATCTATACCATCATGATTTGGACCTGTTTCACTCATACTGTATGTTTTTAATATTGTTCCATTTGTTACAATACTTGTTGTTCCCACGATTTTATTATCATTGTCATCATTATTGTTTCCAATCAATTTTGGCAAATATAGTCCAACACAAACAGCCAAGCCACAAACAACAATTATTGATGTAACATAAAAAGCAATTTTCTTGAATAGGCTCAAAGGTGTTAATTTTGCTTTTTCTTCAGCTATTGATGCTTTTTTTGTTTTGCCAGTTTCTTCACTTATTTGTTCAATAATTTTTTCATCATCTAAAACTTGTTGTTTTGTTTCTTTTGCAATAGGCTTTTTATTTTCTTTTTTTGATTTTTTTGTTATTGGTTCATTTTTAATAACGCTTGGAGTAATGATTTCTTTTTTTGCTGTTTGTTCTTTTGGTTTTGGTTGAACCTTTGGTTTTGTTAGTGAATTTGAAACAAATTCAATACTGTTGTTAGAA
This sequence comes from uncultured Clostridia bacterium, assembly GCA_937915245.1. Taxonomy (GTDB): domain Bacteria; phylum Bacillota; class Clostridia; order Christensenellales; family UBA1242; genus UBA5893. The sequence goes on from CALDLU010000231.1 coordinate 11,468, forward strand.
ATAATAAAAGATAGGTAATCTCTTTTTGAATTTGAGTCTACTGTAACTTTTAGGCAAAGACTGTTAAAAGAGTATGTGTATACTTTATCATTGTTGATAAATGTTGTTGTTATGTAATTAATTCCACCATTAGAAGTTTTTTCAAATTTTAAATTTTGTTGATTTTCTGCAAATTCCAAATTCTCTAATAATAAGCGTTTATTATTAGAGTCTTTTGTTTTATTTACATTTTCAATCAATTCTTTAAATTCGACAATTTTCATACTAACATTTTATAATATTTTAATTTTTTTTACAATAGATTTTAGCACAAATTTTAAAAATTAGGTATTATTTTACTTTTTAATTGTGTTCATATAGTTTAGCATTGACAAAATTTAAATTTTTATATAAAATATATAATGTTTAGTAAAGGAGAAAAATATGATACAACAATCTTATGTTATGGTAAAACCTGAATTTGCAAATGACTCAAGAGTTATTAAAGAAGTAAAGAGAAGACTTGAAAATGCAGGAATAAAAATCTTGGAAGAAGGTTTTATTAAATATGATGATAGACGAGCAAAAATGCACTATCATGAACATGTGGGCAAAGGTTTTTACCCAGAACTTGAAGCATATATCACAAGTGATAAAGCTTATGGAATGAAAGTTGAAGGCGAAAATGCAATCACAATAATTCGTGAACTTGCTGGTTCAACAAAAAATCCACAACCAGGGACAATTAGATATGATATTCCAGAAGGATTAGGTCTTGAAAGAAGAATAACTGAAAATGTTGTTCATTCATCAGATAGTGAAGATGCTGCAAGATTTGAACTTAAAATATTTGAAGAACTTTTAAGAGAATCAAAGTTAAATAGCGAAGCAAGTTTATAATATTTGCCTATTGACTAAACTATGGTTGTGTGGTAAGATATTGCCACAAAAGGGAAGAAAATATGAAAGATAATAAAATGATAAGTTTTTTAAATTATTTGCTTGATAGAGATGAATTCGACAAAAGGTCAAACTATATTGAAATAGAAAGATATCTCAATTATAGTTTGGATAGAGATATGCTTTCAAATGAAGAAGCAGAATTTGCAAGTTATATTCTTGGACTTTCAACATTTAGAAAGGGTAGAATTGAAAACTTTAACAAAATTTATGACGAATTTGCTTCAAAGAATAAATACGATTTGGAAAAATAATTTGGCAAAAAAACAACCAATATTTTGGTTGTTTTTTTGTTATGAAATAAAAAAAGTTGCCACAAAGGGCAACAAATTTTTATTGGTTGCGGGAGTTAGATTCGAACTAACGACCTTCGGGTTATGAGCCCGACAAGCTACCTACTGCTCTATCCCGCGATATTAATAACAATAATAGTGTATATCATTATAACGAGTTTGTCAATACTTTTTGTTAAAATAATTTCACTATTAAAATTATATGCAAAAATTACTATTTTATGTTATCATAATATTATGAAAAGAAAATTTTTGATTGAATTACAATATGATGGAAAGAA
>CALDLU010000232.1:0-4393 GCA_937915245.1 uncultured Clostridia bacterium
TCCTTTAATTTCTTTTAGCAAGTGCTACGAATGGTGATACTGTTGCGCTGCCCTTATATGGTTGCAAAGCCTTGTTCCAGATAGGTTGACCATCAACCCTGTAAATAAATCTGAACACATTTTCATCGTAAAGGAAGCGAACATGGATTGATGAAGTAGCATTGATGCCACCTTTATCAATAAGCAAGTATTGACCAAAGTCTGCAAGGATGATATCGCCTACATCGCCAACTGCTGAGCATTGTTCAAGTGGCATAACTGGTCTGCCAAACAATGTTGCATATGGAGTGTCGCTCAATCCACCTGCTGGGATATACACTGGTCTATCGCCTACTTTCAATGTGTAAAGCAATGGTTCAATTTCTGGGTTAATGTACCAAACTGAATTTGCACGAGAACGAGACCACAATCTTGACCACATTTTAACAAGGTTTTCAACTGTAATTTTTTCAGTTTGGTTGCTCTCTTTTTCAACTTTTACAAGTGAGCCAGAGTTCAAGATTCCAAGCGGTTGACCTGCACCTGTTCCTGACAAAATTGCATCATCAATTTTGAAACCGAATTCTTCTGCAAAGCCTTCACGAATAACATTTTCAAGTGCGGCAGCGTCTTGCAAAAGTTCATCGGTTACATAGCAAAGACCTGTCAATTTTTTAAGAGACAAATCCATTGTTCTAAATTTAGGTTTTGAACCTGTTAATTGTTCAGCTTCACTTTCCCAATAAGTTTGAATTCCACCCCAACGAGAACCATTTGCACGAGATGTTTCATCAATTGCATTGATTTTAATTCCATTTGCATTGGTTGTAAGTGGAATTTTCTTTACTTTAGATGCAAGGATACCTGTTTCGTATGTTCTCTTCAAAAGGTCATTCACAAAGTCCTTTTGCACTAAAAAACCACCATCGCTTGGGTTTGTCTCGTTCAAACCGCTTGCTGACCTGGTGGTTAATCTTGCATCAATCCTACCTGCTGGTGTTGATGCTCTGTATACTGCCATCATTTGTTCGCCAAGGCTTCTAAACTTTCTAGATTCATCTTTGTTTGGATCATCTTTCAAAGCTTCTGCATTTTCTTCTGCTTTGCCTTCGTTGTCGTTCTTATCTTCATTAGATTTGTCATCTTTTGGTTTTTGGAAGATTTCAACTCTTACGATTTGTTCATCCCAACCTTTAAGTTCGCCTTCAAGTTTTGAGATTTCCTTGTTTTCATCTTCGGTAAGTTCTCTATCTTCTTTTTCTGCTTGTTCAATAATTTTGATTGCTTTAAGGCGGCAATCTTCGCGTCTTGCTTTGAGTTCTTTAATTGTTCTCATTCTATTCTCCTATTACATAAATTTGAATTTTTGTTTTAGATTTGCTAGTTTCTTTTGTCTTGTTTTGCTGTCATTTTGCTGTCTTTCTTCCATCACTTTTTTATGTGATTTAAGCACTTCTTCCAGGCTACGAAGTCCACATTCTGTTTGCGTGTATGCTGGAAATGTTACGGGACTAACATCAAACAACCTAACTTTCAAAAGTTCTCTCACATCTTTGTTATCTTCGTACGACCATCTATCAGCTTCAACTGTAAATCCGAAACTCATTTGTGAGATGTCTCCACGAGCAATTGACACTAGCAAGTCTTTAGCCCATTGAGTATTTGGTGGCGTGATTCTAACAAGCAAGCCTTTATCATCTTCTTGCAATGTAAGAGTTCCAGCCTTGTTTCTACCTAACACATAGTTAGGATCGTGATTGAACAATGCTCGAATATCATCTTCTTGAATTGATTGTTGAAAAGCACCTTTGCAAACCTTTTCAATAAATGGATCGTTACCGCCAAGGTTTTCACTCCAAGAGTCAAAAACTGCGGCATAGCCTTCTATTGTCGGTTCGCTAATTTCTTCACTAGGTTCTAGAACTCTCAATTCTTTTAAGACAACACTTCTTCGTTCAATTTCCATTTTGCTCTGTTCCATTTTGTCCTCCTTGATTTATTTCATTTGGCGCACCTCCTGTTTGTCCAGCTTTAATGGCCGAAATCATATTCCCGTTTAATAGATACAAATCTCCACCCTGGTCGCTAGGTATTTTATTCATATCTTCCAATGCTCGGATTTCATTTGCACTCATCCAACCATTTTGTCTGGCAATTGCATAACCACTCATGCGTGAATTGAAGTCGCCACGCATAAGTCCGTTGACATTAAACCTTGCATAATAGATGGTCTTTTCTTCATCGTTCAATAACGAACGAGTGATTGCTTGTTCCCATCTTGCTATCCAAGGTCTTATTGTATGGACAACAAAGTCAATGCTTTGGTGTTCAATATTACTGAATGTGCTTCGTGATAAGTCGCCTATCATGTGTGGTGGAACACGAAATATTCGACAAATTTCATTTATTTGGAATGCTCTTGTTTGCAAAAATTGACTATCTTCTGGACTCATTCCAATTTCGTGGTACTTCATTCCCTCTTCCAAAACTGCTACTTTGTGAGAGTTTTGCGTTCCTTGATAAACTTTGTTCCAACTATCTCTCAATTTTTCTGGATCTTTTACGACACCTGGATGTTCAAGCACACCACCTGGTCTTGCGCCATTCCCAAAAAACCTTGCACCGAATTCTTCTGTTGCTAGTGATAAGCCCATTGCTTCTCTCGCATAGGTTATTGGACTGACACCGACTATTCCATCAAAAGTAAAAGCAGGTATATGAAGTACCTGCTTTGGTTTATATGTTTTAGTTATTCCTTTATTGTTTGTGTAAGTGTACTTGATTGCATTTGTTACTGCGTCTCTTTCCACTACCATATTCTTGCTTTTCAGTGGATATAATTCCACTACATGACCGTTTGCATCTCGCTTTATAAGTGCATAAGCATTGCCCCATAACAACAAGTTTGTCATCAACATTTCTCTAAAAGTAAAACTTGTCATCTCACTGTTTGGTGAATCGTGTAAAACCGAATAAAGTGGATGCTGTTTTGCTTTTTCATTGTCGCCATTGGAAAGTTCTTTTAACAACACCAAAGGCAAACTTGCAATCGTTTCGGCAATTACTTTCACGCAGGCATATACTGCTGAAATTCTAAGCGAAGATTCTTCATCAACTTCAACTCCACTATTGCTCTGCTGACCTGTGTCTAGGTCAACACCTTTAATGAAATCGGCAGTCTTTTGGTCTAGGTTTCTAGTTTCCTTTTTCTTTCTGCTGAATAATCCCATTTTGTCTCCTTTTATAAAATTAAAATGCCACGCTCGTTATAGACACTTTCAGTGTTTTTGTTTCTCAATGCTCTATCTAATGCCATAACTGTAGCAATTGCACCGTCAATCTTTTCTGTGGATTTTTCTTTGTCCATTTTTATGTTTCCTGCTGGATCTGTTTTGACATAGACATTGTCCATCATCCAACGAAGAACTTCATTTCCACCATGTGCAATTCGTTTTTCAAGCACAAGCTTCATAAGTTCTTTGGTTGGCGAACTCATATCCTTGAAGCCTTGACCAAAAGGTACGATTGTGAATCCCATACCTTCTAGGTTTTGCACCATTTGAACTGCTCCCCACCTGTCGTATGCGATTTCTTTTATGTTGTAAATCTTGCCTAGTTCTTCAATAAACTTTTCAATATAACCATAGTGAACGACATTGCCTTCGGTTGTCATTACAAGTCCTTTCTTTTGCCAAATGTCGTATGGAACATGGTCTCTACGAACTCTTAATGGAATTGTTTCTTCTGGTAGCCAAAAGTAAGGCAATATAATGTATTTATCGTTTTCATCTTCTGGTGGAAACACCAAAGACAATGCTGTTATATCGGTTGTGCTTGAAAGGTCTAGTCCTGCATAGCAAGTTCTACCTTTTAGGCTTTCGATATCAATTTCAAATGAGCATAAATCCCACTTATCCATAGGCATCCAGCGGACGGATTGTTTTACCCATTGATTAAGTCTTAGTTGTCTAAACAAGTTCTCTTCTGCTGGATCATCTTTGGCACGATTGAATGCTTGCCTAATTTTGTCAACATCAACTGTGACATCTAGGCTTGGATTGGCTTTGTACCAATTCTTTTCATCTGTCCAATCATCTTCATCTTTTAATCCGTAAATGACTGGGTAGAAACTATCATCGTGTTTTCTTCCAGCAAGGATATCTTCTGCTGTTTGATGGACTTCCCAACAAATAGAATTTCTATCTGTTCCAGCTGTTGTGATTAGGAAGAATAAAGGTTGTTTTCTAGCATCACCAGAACCGTGAAGCATAACATCATATAATGCTCTATTTGGTTGTGCGTGCAATTCATCAAATATCACACCGTGAACATTAAGTCCGTGCTTTGTGTAAGATTCTGCTGATAGCACTTGATAAAAACTATTAAGTGGCAAATACACAATTCTTTTTTGACT
>CALDLU010000233.1:0-2415 GCA_937915245.1 uncultured Clostridia bacterium
AAGCAGAACAATCTTTGCTTGCTTGTTTGCTTATTGATAATAATGTTGTGTCAAGCATAACAGAAAAAATTAAGCCACAAGATTTTTATAGTGAAGCACACAAAAAGATTTATGAAATAATGTATAGTTTGTATGAAACAAATCAACCTATTGACTTTGTTACAGTTGTTGACAAACTTGAAAAACAAAATTTGATAAATGAAGTTGGTGGTATTGATTATTTAACACTTCTTGCATCTTCACTTCCAAGTGCAGTCAACTATAAATCATACATAGATATTGTAAAAAGAGATAGTCTTAACAGAGCATTGATTGTTGCAGGTCAAAAGATTATTGAAAAAGCCTATGAAGGTGGAGAAATTCAAGATTCAATAGCATTTGCTGAAAAAATGGTATATGACATTGCTCAAAAAGAAGAAACAAGCACATTGGAACATATTTCTGTTGCACTTAATGAAGCAATGAAATCTATTGATGAACTTGCCAAAAATGGTGGACAAATTAAAGGTATTTCAACAGGAATTACAGAATTTGATAAACTTACAAACGGACTTCAAAACTCTGACCTTATATTGCTTGCTGCTCGTCCAGGTGTTGGTAAAACATCATTCGCAATGAATATTGCAATAAATGCTGCCACAACTCAACATAAAAATTGTGCAATTTTCTCTTTGGAAATGCCAAGGGTTCAACTTGCTATGCGTTCACTTTGTCAAGTTGCAAAGGTTAGTATGAGCAAGGCAAAGAAAGGTAATTTAACTACCGAAGAAATGAAATATATTTGGATGGCAAACAAAACTCTTGCCGAAAGTGGACTTTATGTTAGTGATAGTTCATTAGTAACTCCAATGGATGTTTTGGACAAATGTAGAAGATTAAAAAGAGAAAAAGGTCTTGACCTTATTGTAATCGACTATCTTCAACTTATGTCAAGTGGGAAAACTAGCAAAGATGATAATCGTCAACAAGAAATTTCACAAATCACAAGATTTTTGAAAATTGCAGCAAAAGAACTTGATGTGCCAATTATACTTCTTTCTCAACTTTCTCGTGCTATTGAACAAAGAAAGGACCACAAGCCAATGCTTTCTGACCTTCGTGAAAGTGGTGCGATTGAGCAAGATGCGGATATTGTACTCTTTATTGATAACCCAGACAAATATAATGATATTGTAAATCCAAATGAACCAGGTATTTGCGAATTAGTTGTTGCAAAACACCGTAATGGTGAACTTGCAAATATCAAAATGCGTTGGATTGGTGAACTTACAACCTTTATTGACCCAGATAAAAAGATTGACAGAAAAGACTATGGAGATAAGGTTAAAGTTGTTAGTGATGATGCGTTTGGTGGAGTGCCAGATATTCCACAAGATGAAGACTTGAATGGACTTGATATAAATGATTTAACAAATGTCTTTGATGATAAAAATATTGATTAAAAGATAAAAAAATACCAAAGTATGAACTTTGGTATTTTTTTTGTTATTGTTTATAATTCATAACTTGTGCCATATTTTTTATCAACTTCTTTTGCATATGTTACTAAGTTTGCATATAAGGCAGAAGTGTTAAAATCAAAATTTTTATTTTTTGAATTTTTTACAATGTATTCAAGTATACCTCTAAAATTTACACATTTATTATTATCTCTGTAAAGGTCATTTGTAAGAACTTGAGCAGGTGATTGGTTTTGATAAATTAATGAGTGAAATTTTAATATGTTTTCTCTTGCTTTAACATTATTTTTATTTTTTTCAAGATATTCAATAATCATTCTGTAATATGATTTTGTTATGCCATCTATAACTTGCTCATCATAAATATGTTTTGAAAGTTTTGATAATTTGCCTTCACGACCATAATCATGAATAATTACACCCATTAATTGGTTGAATGCAACGGCATTTTCTTTTGATATTTTGTATGTTTTTTCAGAATCATAAAGTTTTCCATTATAGTCATATAATTTTGTTCTTGGAATTTCAATAGTAAGTGGCAAATTATTTGCTTTTTTATCTCTAAAAATTGACATCTTTATCTCCTAATTCATTTATATAATAACATATAAATGTTTTTTTGTAAATACTAATTACATAAAGATTTTTGTATATAAAAAAATAAACTTCAAAAACTAAATTTATGAAAGAAAAATACATAAAAAATTCAATAATATTATTTATTTGTTTAATTATTACAAAATTTATTGGTGCAGTTTATAAAATACCTTTATCAAATATTCTTGGAACAAACGGAATAGGTGTGTATCAAATGATATACTATGTTTATTCTTTGTTTTTGGTTTTTATAACAGGTGCAATGCCAACTTATATCGCGCAAAAAGTATCGAATTATAGAGCAACAAATAAAAATGAAGAAATATCAAAACTAATAAAAAGTGCGTTTACTTTGGCG
>CALDLU010000234.1:0-2415 GCA_937915245.1 uncultured Clostridia bacterium
AAGGTAATGGTAAACCATAAAAACGCTTTCTTGAAATATTCCAATCTCCCATATTATTGAGCCAATCAAGCATACGCTTTTTTATAAACTCTGGTTGCCATTTTACTGTTTCAACTGCTTCAATAAGTCTTGGACGGATTTCATCAGCCTTTAAGTACCATTCTTTTGACAAACGGAAAATTAAAGGATTTTTACATCTCCAACAAATTGGATATCTATGTTTATGTTTATGAACATAATAGAGTTTATCTCTCTTTTTTAATTCTTCAAATACTTCATCAGCAACTTCTGTTGTGTTTTTGCCAGAGAAAAATCCGAAATCTTTATAGAAAATTCCATTTTCATCAACAGGACAAACTTTTTTAAGACCAAGTCTTTCACCAAGTTCAAAGTCTTCTGCACCACACCCTGGGGCAATATGAACAGCACCACTACCTTCTGTTGCATCAACATCTTCCCATGCAACAACTTTATGTGTAAATTGTTGTTCTTTTAATTCTGGGAAACATGTTTCATATTCAAGTCCAACAAGTTCACTACCTTTTACTTCTTTTTCAACACTGATTAAGTCATCTTTAAGAGCTTTTAATGCATCACTACAAACAACAAGTTGTCTTGTTGTGCTTTTTACATTACATATGCTATATGTTAAATTTGGGTTTACAGCAATAGCGACATTGCTTGAAAGTGTCCAAGGTGTTGTTGTCCATACAAGCATACTCAAATTGCTATCTTTTACTGGTAATTTAAAGAATACTGCCATATGTTCCATATCTTGATAATTATCTGCACATTCATGTTCAGAAAGTGATGTTCCACAATGACTACACCAAGGCATTGGTCTATATTTTTCAATCAACCAACCTTTCTTGTAACATTCTTTTAAGAAATACCAAATTGTTGTTATGTTTTCATCACTATTTGTAAAATATGAATTATCCCAATCCATCCATTGACCAAGGCGTTTGCTTTGCTCTGTTATTCTACCTGAATAATATTTTACTCTATCTCTGCACGCTTCAACAAACTTGTCCATTCCAAAAGATAAAATATCTCTTTTGTCTTTAAGTCCCAATGCTTTTTCAACATTAACTTCGACCCATAACCCTTGTGCATCAAAACCATTTTGATAGCAACTATCATAACCTTCCATACTTTTGAATTTGAGCATAATATCTTTTAATGCTCTGTTCCAAACATGGTGTAATTTCATTTCATTATTCGCTGTGATAGGTCCATCAAGAAATGGGAAATATTTTCCTGTTTTTTGATTTTTTTCACGCATTTTGTTAAAGCAATTTTCTTTTTCCCAAAAATCTAGAATATGATGTTCCATATCAATAAAATTTGGCATACCTTGTTCTTTTTCCATTATAATCTCCTAAATTTAATTTTAAACAAAAATAGACTTTGCAAAAACAAATGCAAAGTCCATTAAAAAACAATTTGTCTATGTGAACACTTGCACCATCATGCAATACTCCTATAACGGGAAGTTCCCGACCTTCTTTACTACAAGTTCAAAAAGGCAACTAGAAAGTGATACTGTTGCAAGATTTGATACATATTTTCACCAACCATATGCTCTCTAAATCAAACACTTTGCAAAGCGTGTCTTTCATCATCGTTTTTACACATAAAAAATACCACAATTCTACTACTTGTGTCAACTATATTAGTTAAAAAGAATTATTACTCAATACCTTTACCGTATTCCATTAAAGCATCTAATTTTGACATTACAATCTTTTTAAATTTTTGATAAACATTAACCTTTTTCAATTCATCTTCACAACCAAAGCCCCCAGTTGAATATATGTCCATAGATTTTTGAATTGGCAAATCCATTTGGTCATTTATGTAGTTTAATTGACTAACTGGCAAATCACTTACATAACCTTCAAATTGATTGAAAATGCTCGACAATTTTTTGCTGATTATGTCTTTGGATTCCCCCTTTTCTATTGCCGTTTCAATTGCTTTTGAAATTAACGAAAGCGTGTTCATTATCATAATATATTTCCCCCATTACATTATATAATGTATCACAACTTTCTTGTAAATATTGTCATTTTATAAAAATTTTTGCATTTTTACTTTTGCATACATAAAAGTAAATCTTACTAATCTATTTCTTTTGATTTATTAAACAAAATCCCACTTTGGAATATAAACTGTGCTACTGCTTTCTCTATCTTGAACATAACCATCAATATCTAATTCCAAATATTTTGAAACAACTTTATCATACTCTCTTTTTGTAATTTTTCTGTTAATTTCTGGATATTCACTTACTTTTGCATATGGTGTATATTGTGCCATTAAACTTACTTTTGTTTGTGGCAAATTGTCTTTAATCCACTCCAAGATTTTTATGCTATCATATGTGCATAGTGGCAAAATAAGATGCCTTAC
>CALDLU010000235.1:0-5152 GCA_937915245.1 uncultured Clostridia bacterium
ATTCGGTTACTGTTCGTGATAGAGATACAATGGAACAAGTTAGAATAAAAATTTCGGAATTAGAAAATTATATTCAAAATCAAATAAATAATTAAATATAAAAAAAATACCACAATTTTTGTGGTATTTTTAATTATTTAACAACATTATTATCAATAAATATTATCTCATGCACTCTCATCATCTTTCAAAGCACTAATAACTGAACTTTTACTATCACCGTTGAAACCATGTATACATATAAGTATTTATTTTTTTATTTTAGTCAACATTTACACCTTTTTCAAATTGCCATTTTGTGATAAAGAAAAATATAATTGCATACAAAACATAACAAACGATTGCAAGTATCAAAAGACCAATAAGTAAATTTGATGATATTGCATTGCTGAATAACATTCCAACATCACCCATACACAAAGCCATAAGAATAGCAAAAATCAATGTGAGAATAATTGATGAAATATAGAATACAAATATAAAGATAAGTGATTTGATATTTTTCTTTTTATTAAATCTCTTTCCAATAACAACACCAGCGAAAGACATTGAAATTATTGCACAAATTTGAGTAAACAATGTAATTGCTATCAAAATCACAAAAGTTGTTGCCGAAATGTTAAAACCAGAAACAGATGCATCAAGCAATGCTTTTAAATTTGTCATATTTTCTTTGCTGTAAAACATTATAAATACTGACAATAAAAGTACTAATATTGAAGATAGCACAACAATTAAACTTGATATATATTTTGAAATTAATAATTGTTTTTTTGTTACTGGTAGGGTATGAGTTAAATAACTTTCATCTCCATAAAAGTTTTTATTAAAACGCATTAATATTTGAACAAATGTGTGAACAATAATATTTCCCCAAACAGCATAGTTTAGTGATGCAAATATTATTTTTAAAAGGTTAAAAAATGTTATATTATCAAAGATTGCAAAAATTCTGGCAATTCCACCCAAAATAATACTTAAAATATAAAATATTATTAAAATGTTAAACATTTTCTTTAAATCATATTTAATAAGATTTTTTTCCATAAACAAGCCCCCTAAAATATTCATCAATAGATTTGTTCTCTCTTTGTCTTAACTCATCAGCATTTTCGTGTAGTAAAATTTCGCCTTTATCAATTATAATAACTTCATCAAGTATTCTTTCAATATCTGCAATCATATGTGTTGATATTAAAAGTGTTGCATCATCTTCAAAGTTTTTAAGTATGGTGTCAAGAATGTAATCTCTTGTTGCAGGGTCAACTCCACCAAGTGGCTCATCTAAAATATATAGTTTTGCATGTCTGCTCATAACCAAAACAAGTTGGACTTTTTCTTTCATACCTTTACTCATTTTTTCCATACTTGAGTTTATGTCTAAATCTAAATCTTTAAGTAATCTTTCTGCTTTTTGTCTGTCAAAATCTTCATAAAAGGTTTCAAATATTTTTAGTGCTTCAAGAACTGTGGTATTTTTGTCAAAGTATGTTCTTTCTGGAAGATAAGAAATTTGTTTTTTACTTTCAACAGAAATAGGTTTTCCTAAAAATAAAATTTCGCCACTTGAAATTGTAAATAGGTCGTTAATAAGTTTAAACATTGATGTTTTTCCACTTCCATTTTGACCAATAACACCAATAATTTTGTTTGGTTTAATTTCTAAGTTTACATTTTTTAGAATTTGTTTTTCTCCAAAATTTTTACAAACATTTTTGAATTCTAATAGGTTAGGCATTCAAATTCTCCTTTATAAGTTTTATTATTTCTTTTTTGTCAAGTCCAAATGCAGTCATTTTGTTAATATAATCATTTGTGAGAGTTTTTAATTGTAGAGATTTGCTTTCTTCAATACTTTTGTTATCGTTTGATACAAATTTACCATTGGTTCTATCTGTGTAAATAAGTCCACTGTCTTCAAGATTTTTTAGTGCATTTTGAATGGTATTGGGATTAACTTGAAATTCACCGGATAACTCTCTTACTGATTTAAGTTTTTCGCCAGGTAAAATCTCTTTTGAAATAATCTTACTTTTGAGTATTTCTTCTATTTGCATAAATATTGGTTTGTCATTTGAAAATTTATAACTCATCATCTCTCCACTGTGTTACTTAACTAACACAATAATACAATTATATATTATGTTTGTCAATTATTTTTAGTTAATGTTTTAAAAATATCAGTAGGGGGAATGGTTACAATGTTAATATAATAAAAATAAGTCAAACACAAAAATAGTGTTTGACAAATATGTAAAAATGTATTATATTATAATCCGTATGGTCGGTATGGATCTTTAGCTCAGTTGGTAGAGCAACTGACTCTTAATCATACGCTCCGCAATGAGTATAAACTATAATCGTGGGCTGTTAGCTCAGTTGGTAGAGCAACTGACTCTTAATCAGTGGGTCCGGGGTTCGAGTCCCCGACAGCCCACCACTGAAACCCTTTATTTATAAGGGTTTTTTTAATGTCCAAATTTCAAAAGTGTCTAATAAAATTTGTAAAAAGTGTCTAAAAAATGACATTTTTGCATTTACAAACTTACAATTTCAATAAACCTAATAATGCTTAATTTTGCTCAAAAAATGGCACTGTCTAATAAATTGTCTAATAAAAAAGTGAAAATTATTGCAAAAAAGTTTACTTTTTTATAAAAATTTGAACGCATTTTATATCGAGATATAAAACCAAGAAAAATTTCACAAAAAAATGCTGAGAACTCGTTAAAATTCCCAGCATTTTTTGTTTGTATAAAAAATTTTTACATTTCCATATCAGATTGTCGTTTGCGTTTTCTTCGTTCTTCTTTTTCTTTTAACCATTCTTGATATTCTTCATCTTCTTGTTGCTGTCTTAATTGTTCTTCCAGTCTTGCGAGTTTTTCTTCTAGTTACTCAGTTTTGTCTTTTTCTTCTTGCTTTGGGTGTTCTTCAACTTTATCTTTACTATCCACAAAATTAAAAACACTTGAAATTGTATTCGCTGAATTTTGTTTTGCTGTGTAGTCAAGGTGGCTATAAATATTCGCAGTTGTGCCGAAATCAGCATGACCAAGCCATTCTTGTATTTGTTTCATAGGAACACCATTTTTAAGCATTATACTTGCACAAGAGTGCCTTAGGTCGTGAAAACGAATATGTCTTAATTGATTTCTTTTAATAATTTTTATAAAATTATGAGTTAATCTGTTTGGTAAAATTAGTCTACCAAGATTATCCACACAAACATAGTCTAAATATTTTTTGTTATAACTTTTTCCAAGCATTTGTTTGTTGGTTTCAATAAGAGCTTTTTGTTTAAGCAGTAGTTCTTCCGCTTGTGGCAAAAGTGGTAATGTTCTATTGCTGGTCTTTGTTTTCATTTTATCTGACATTTGAATATATCTCTTTCCATCAAGCCTTGTTTCAACTATTTTGTGTTTTACATAAACGAGTTTATTTTCAAAATCTATTGCTTCCCATTTTAATCCCAAAACTTCACTTCTACGAAAACCATACATAGCAGTAAGCATTATTGGTAGTTTACATTCATTATCTTTAATGCAATCAAACAACTTTTCAATTTCTTCAATTGAGTAAAAACTTGCTTTGTAGCCTTCGGTTTTTGGTCTATCAACCTTGTCTGCGACATTAAAATTTACAAAATCGTTTTTGAAAGCATATTGCAAACATTCTCTAATCAAAATGTGATAATGCAAAACAGAATTTCCTGATAACCCTCTTTCATAGAGCGTTCTATAAAAACCTTCAATATGATATGGCTTCAAGTCTTTAAGTTTAATTCGCATATTTTTGAAATAGTTTGAAATACAACTTGCTTGTTTTGTGTAAGCGTTGATAGTTATTGGTTCTACTTGTTGCTTTTTTACTTGCAGATAACTATTTAGAAAATCCACAAATAATATATCTTGAGTGATTTCTTTGTTTTGTTCAATTTGTTTTGGTAAGTCTAAATTTTTGAGTATTTTCTTCATCTCAATTTTTGCTTTTGCTTTATTGTTATTTACTCTAAGTCCAGTTGAAATCCATTTTTGTTTTGGTTTTCCAAATTCATCTTTGTAACAAACCACAACATACCAAGTTCCGTGCCTTTGCTGTAAACTTCCTTTACTCATTGTTAGCACCTCCATTGTTTAGATAGTCAATAACATTTTGCTTTGGTATTAAAATCAAATTACCAGATTTAATACTTTTTATCTTATTTGTAGAAATTAGTTCATAGGCAAGATTTCTTCCAATGCCTAACATTTTTTGTAAATCTTTTACTTTTACAACATCTTTAAAATTTGTAAAAATATTTTGTAAATTTAGATTTGTATTGTTTAAATTCATAGTTTAATTGTCCTTTCATAGTTTAAATTTAACTCCTTTCTATAACTTAATTTTTTATCTCTTTCTAAATCTAAATTTGTTAAAATCTATCCGCTTCGAGCGAGATAGAAGTAGCAACTTTGTTGTCAATTTTGTGGGGTCCCCGAAAAGTATTACTTGTAAACTTTTTGGGGAAAGGAAAAGCCAACCATAAAGCAAATAAATTTTGAAATCTTCAAAATTTTAAAGCCAAAAGGTTGTGCTTTGATGCTGTTGGGTATCCCAACAGCTTTCCAAAATGACGAGAAAACATAGTAAATTTAAGTGTATCAGTTAAAAGTGCGATATCATCGGGCTTTTACGCACTAAATTTAATAATTGTTTCTCGCTTATGCTCTATACTGCGTCAAAGCCATCACTATTACTCAAAATCGCAATAATAATTGCAATTTGTATCGCTTTTCATTCGGTTTTTCCTTTTCCCCAAAAATACATGCAAGCGAGCATTTTCGGGGACCCCGATATTTCCTAAAATCACACTCTACATCTCAAAATCACTAGACAAATAGCCTTCATCTATGAGTGTTTTAATTCGCATTTCTTCGAGTTTCTTCATATAGTCTTGAAAGCACTTAATTGCTTCATATTCACACTTTGAATTGAGATACATACAATGTTCAAGTTCTTTCCAAAGTTTGTCTTTTTGAATTCGTTTTTGGACTACATATTTTGCGTTAAGTTTTAATCTTTCTATCTCTTGACCATTCAAATCTTTGGCACTTTCAATTACCAAATTCCCAAGTCTGCGATACAAATCTTTTGTATATTTTTCACTCAA
>CALDLU010000236.1:0-6268 GCA_937915245.1 uncultured Clostridia bacterium
TAATTTGAAGTAACCCCTTTTTATTTTTGCGGTGCAAAAATGGGGTTCACTTCAAAATGTCTCTTTTTTTTATTATTATCAATAATTGGCAAAAGTTAGAAAAAATTAGAATTTTTTCCATTTATAATTAAATCAAAGGAGGTAGAAATATGTAAGCACAACCAAATCTTGGCAAACAAAAGTCGAAACTATAGGAGGAATTATGGACGGAGAAATTCTCAACACAATCAAACACATTTCACTTGAATCTCTTTGTATTGCTTTTATTGTTTTTGTCCTCACAATGCTCATTAAATGGCCAATAAAACGATGCACAAAGAAACTTACTGAAGAAAAACGCAAAGCCGTAAACACAGTGATTTTGTTCGTTCCAATCGTTCTATCTTTGATTCTTTCAATACTCTATTATGGGATTCTTAAAAAATCGTGGTTTAATCTTATGTCCTTTGAAACTACAATTAGTTCCTGGATTATATCACTTACCATATATGCTATTTACGAAAGAATTGTCATTTTAATAAAAGGTATTTGGTCTGGAAAGATCAAGGTCGATAGTGAATTAACAAAAGAAACCTTAAAATTTATAAAAGACAATGTCAAAATTTTAACTTCAAAAATTAAAATTGACGAGAAACAAATCAAAAAAATCCAAGAAAAAATCACTTCTTTACTTGAGATTAAAAAAGTTATTGAGTCAAATGTCGGCAACATTGATATCGCCAAGTTATCAGAAACTAACATACAAATTCAAGAACTAAAAAATGAAGAGAGATCTCTTCAATTACAAATTAACGAAAATCAAAAACAAATTCAAAACTACTCTGAACAATTAAATAATAAAGGAGAAAATTATGGAGTTTAAAGACAGAAAAGGAAGATTCCTAAATCGTAAAAAATTAAAAGTTATCAGTCAAACACCTACTGAAATCATTGTTGATGTTGAACGTTATGATGAGCCTACTGAAGAAGGTACAAAAATTGATGCCAGCGTTTTTAATGATTTCCAAAACCAAATCAACCAAGCAAATTCAACTGCAAGCCTAGCTTCTTCAATTGCGGTTTCAGCAAAAGAAGTATCTAATAATACAAATGCAAAATCTGATGATGCAGTAGTAAAGTCAACTCAAGCAGTATCAGATTCATCACAGGCAGTTGCAACAGCAAATGAATCAAATGTTAAATCAAGCAATGCTGTTGAGACCTCTAACCTCGCATTGCAAAACTCTGAAAATGCAATGCAATCAGCGATCACTGCCGTTCAAACATCCAATGACGCAAATACATCTGCAAATAATGCATTGTCAATATCTCAATCAGCATACACAACAGCTACAGAAGCAAAAGAAAAATCCGAATTAGCAAACACAACAGCAAATAGTGCTGATGCAAAGTCCACTACTGCCCTTACAAATTCTGAAAAAGCGATTGAAGATAGTACATTCGCAAAAGAAAAATCCATTAAAGTTGAAAAAGCTCTTGCCGACAGAGGTGCAACTGTTTTATTCGGTCAAGAACCTCAATCAACAATTTCTTTTGATTCAAACCCCCAAACACAAATTAATAGCAAATTAAATAAAGCCTTTTCCAGTTACCCAATAAAAAACACTTTAGCAAATAATGATACATTCGTTATTCAAGATGCTCAAACAGCCGAGAATAAGAATGTCCAAATAGCTACAATTACTTCTGCTATTGTCAATGCCACCTATCCACTCGGAGCAATTTACTTATCTGTAAATTCAGTTAATCCTGGCGAAATCTTTGGTGGAACTTGGGAACGTATTATGGGTAAATTCTTGCTTGGTGCTGACGACAATTATATGGCCGGTACAAGTGGTGGAGAAGCAAACCATGTTTTAACAAACGATGAAATTCCAAGTCACAATCACTCGTATAGTAAGAGCAATTCAGCAACTGAAGGAACTACACTTAACACATCACAAATGCCAGCACACTCACATGATGTCTGGTCGACTGATACTTGGTCTACTAATGCTGTTGGATTAAAACATGGAAGTAAAGCTTATGGTGTTGCTGGCGTTGATCAGGCAGGCGGAACCGAACAATGGGCATCTATTGAAGGTGGTGATAGCCATCAAATTATCAGAGCCACTGGTGGTGGTCAAGCACATAATCATAGTATTACACTTTCAACATCAAACACTGAGAATACTGGTAGTAGTCAGGCACACAACAATATGCCACCTTATCTTGCCGTATACATGTGGAAAAGAATTGGATAAAAGGAGATAAAATATGAGAATTTTTAACGAATCTAAAACCATTGAATTAACAAAAGAACAATGTGATTTTGCAAGAGGTTATCTAAAAGAAGAAAAAATAGAAATTAATGGCAACGAAGAAATTATTCTAGTTTATACCCCATACTCACAAAAAGAATTATATTTGAAAGAAAAACAAGAACTACAATACTGGTTTGCTACTGAATATCGAGAAATGTTTGAAAAATGTACGCGAAGAATCGTTCTTG
Source organism: uncultured Clostridia bacterium (assembly GCA_937915245.1). GTDB lineage: Bacteria > Bacillota > Clostridia > Christensenellales > UBA1242 > UBA5893. The sequence goes on from CALDLU010000236.1 coordinate 2,492, forward strand.
GAAAAACTCTTCGTGATGGAACTGACCCCAATTTAAAATTACAAGAACTTTATTCAAAAGCAGAAATTAACGCAGAAAGAATCAACCAGTTAGAAAGTCTAATAAATATACTTTAAAAACTAACCAAAGTTATACATTAACGCATTTTAAGCGAAAAAAGCAAGTCTGTATGGCTTGCTTTTTGTTATTCTGGTTTCTTAGGTTCTTTCCTTACAAAATACTTTCTATCTTTTAACGAATCTGGCAAGTATTGTTGTTTAACATAGCCACCATAATCGTGTGGATATTTGTAATATTTGCTTTGAGGAGTGTGGTTTCTTAAGTAAGGTGGAATATTGTCATCTGGATGATTTTTTGCGTCATCTTGCGCCATATTCATAGCAGTTACCACCCTATTATCCTTTGGTGATTCACACACATAAATTATCGCTTGAGTAAGTACCAAATTGCCTTCAGGCATTCCTAAATGGTCTAATGCATACAATGCGGCAACCGATTGCAACACGCAATTCGGAGCCGAGAGACCACAATCTTCCGCCGCATGACACAAAGTTCTACGAGCTAGTACCTGTGGTTCAATTCCACCTTCTATAAGCCTATTAGCATAATACAATGCCGCTGTTGAATCACTACCACGAAGGCTCTTGCAAAATGCACTAAGTAAATCATAGTAAACATCTTCATTAAGGCTTGTTGCCTTTTTTTGTAGGCATTCTGCCGCAATTTCTTTGGTGATTACTGTTTCCCCTTCCTTGTTCATTGGTGTCGATATAGCCCCAAGTTCAAGCCCTGTTAAGGCACTTCTAACATCACCACCACAAGCCGATGCTATGTAGGTTAACGCATCATCATCTATTTTTATGTTATAAACTTTAAGACCTGTTTCAGATTCCATTGCTCTTCTTAAAACACACTTTACATCTTCTATACTTAGTTTCTTAAATTCAAAGACTGAGCAACGAGAAACTATTGCCCTTGTCATACTATAACTAGGATTTTCAGTTGTGCAACCAATAAATACCAAGTAGCCATTTTCTAGTGCGGCAAGAAGTGAATCACTTTGTGCCTTTGACCATCTATGGCATTCATCAAGTAGCAAATAAGTCCTTTGACCATATAATTGGAAATCGCTTTTTGCTTGTTCTATGACTGCTTTGACATCTGCTACACCACTTGATATAGCATTTAGTTTTACAAACTTTGAATTGCTTGTATCAGCAATGATACGTGCAAGTGTGGTCTTACCTGTTCCAGGTGGGCCATAGAATATTACACTAGGCACTCTTTTAGCTTCTATAAGTCTACGAAGCAATTTGCCTGGTCCTAGTATATGTTTTTGTCCGACAAATTCATCCAAGTTTTTTGGTCTCATTTTTTCAGCCAATGGTTTTTTGTCGTTATGTAAATTTTCAAATAAGTTATCCAATTCTGATTAGCCTCCTGTTTCCATTGCATTTACCAAGTTGTTTACTTTCTTCGGTATAATCTATTTTCCCTTGGTTTAATAATCTTTGAATCACACCTTTTCTTGATGCTTTTGTTAGATCGAAGTGTAATTCAATCTCTGCCTTAGTTCTTGGCTCTTGGCAGTATTCTAACACACTTTGGTCTGTGAATTGTTCATAATCCATTTCAGCATTGAAGTATTTTTGTTTGCAGTATGATGGTATGTCTGGGTATGTCCTTTTTAGTTTACCACATTTTACAAGCATTTGAATATAATTTATTGCACCTTTTGTTGTGATGAATTTTTCTATCTCTCTTATACCTTTTGGTTCTTTGCAGAATGTTAGTATCTCTTCTACTCGTTTAGGTGTTAAGGTGTCTGCCTTTTCATCAATCTCATCTAGCATTTCTTGTGTTACTTCAACCCTAGCATCAATGTATCTTTGGTTGTAGTATTGATTATGCTTGTGTGTATATTTTAACCTACCGCTATTTATTAGTGGTTTTAATGTGTATCCCCTAAGGGTATCTCTTGTTATATCTAATTTTGTATATTCTTTTATTTCATCAAGTGTACGGGGTTCTTTGCAGAACTCTACAATCTTATCTTCAAGTTGTTTTCTTTCGGTTTTGTCCATATTTTGTGGACAATACTTGATTTCTAGTGGAATTTCACGCACAATTTCTAAGCAATTTACTTTGCACAAAGGTGAACTCTTCTTCACTGCAATGAGCAATCAAACGCCTAAATACAACAAGTGGGTCAACGCCACTTTCAATCATTCTAAAGGCATAAAACAACGCACTATCGGCATCACTACCCCTTATGCTCTTGCAAAAGGCAGAAAGCATATCATAATACTCATTCTCACTAAGGCTTAATATTTTTTGTTCAAGACAATCAGAAACAAGTTGCTTGTCAATGACAATTTTGCCGTTTTCAAGTCTTCCGGTTGTGCTGGCAAGTTCGAGCGTATTGAGAGCCTTTCTCACATCGCCACCAGTTGCAAAAGCCAAATAATCAAGTGCATCTGGCTTGATGTCAATTGCCAAATCTCCAAGCCCTTTTGGTGACTTTATTGCATTTAAAAGTGCAAGTTTAACATCGTTTTTTGTAAGTGGTTTAAACTCAAAAACTCTGCACCTTGAAACAATTGCTCGTGTCATGCTGGTGTAAGGATTTTCTGTTGTGCTTCCAATAAAAATTATGTTTCCATTTTCAATGGCTTCAAGCACGCTGTCACTTTGCGCTTTGTTCCAACGATGACATTCATCAAGCAAAAGATAAGTGCGTTTGCCATAGAGTTCCAAATTCCTTTTTGCTTCGGCAATAATTTCTTTTGCATCAGACACGCCACTTGAAACTGCATTGAGCTTTTTAAAAATTGCTCCGCTTGAGTTTGCAATTATGTTTGCGAGTGTTGTTTTCCCAGTTCCAGGAGGGCCATAAAAAATGCAACTTCCAAGCGTGCCATTTTTGATAGCCTTTTCAATCACTCCACCCTTTTTGACAATGTGGGTTTGCCCAACAAATTCGTCAAGGCTGGTTGGCCTAACACGGTCTGCAAGTGGTGCATATTTTTTTGTGTTTCCAAACAAATTCAATTCTTCCATATTTTTATTATATCACATTTATGTGTTTTGTCCAACAACAAGTTACATTGTTTTGTATGGAAGTTTTGTTTGCATCTCTTCCATTGTTTTTGATAGGTATAGTTTTGCAAGAGTGTCGGTGTTATTTTGTTTTATGCAAGCAGAAAAATATTGTTTTGCTTTGTCAAATTCTGCCTTTTCATAAAACCTAACCCCACTTTCAAAATCGGCAATATATTTTTGCAAAACAAGTTTTTTTGAGTCTTCATAGGCATCTAAACTTTCAAAAAGAGGAATGCCATTTGTTAGGTCATCAAACTTGATTGAGCCAACATACCTAAACAAAAAATTATCTTTTAAAGATGACAAAAAACTTTTTGTAAACAACACTCGTGTGTCAAACAACTTGTTAACCTTTTCAATTCTTCCACAAACATTAACAACATCTGATACAACGGAAAATTGTTTTTGTTTTTCATCTCCAACCACTCCAACAACGCACATGCCACTATTAAGTGCAATTCCAAACCTTATGGGCTCTTTCCCAATTGACACAATGTTTTTATAGTCAAGTTGTTTTGCTGTTTCATTGGCACAGCAAAGGGTGTTATCTTCGTTTTCAAAAATTGCGACAACCCCATCGCCCATAAACTTGTCAACAAAGCCACCATGTTTTCTAACGTTTTGCGAAACTGTTTGCAAAAATTCACTAATCACCTTAAAGTTGTCATCTAAACT
>CALDLU010000237.1:0-2153 GCA_937915245.1 uncultured Clostridia bacterium
ATGTTTTAAAATTGATATATCAAATTGCATAAGCAATTAAAATATATAATTATACAAAAAGGAGAAAGAAAAAAATGGCATTAAAAATTAGATTAACAAGATTAGGAGATAAAAAAACACCTTTCTACAGAGTTGTAGTAGCAGATTCAAGATCTCCAAGAGATGGTAAATTTGTTGAAGTTATTGGAACATATAACCCACTTAAAAACCCAGCAGAAATCAAAATTGATAATGAAAAAGCATCTGCTTGGCTTAAAAATGGTGCTCAACCAACAGATACAGCCAGAGAATTGTTAGTTAAATGTGGCGTTATTGAAAGAAAGTAATTTTAATTAAGCCACCAAAGTGGTGTTATTAAAAAAATTTAGTAACAAAACATAAAGGGGACAATTATGGAAGAATTAGTTGAATACATTGTAAAAAGTTTGGTCGACAATAAAGAAGCTGTTGCAATAACAACAACAAGAGAAGGCAGTGAAATTAATATTATTGTTAATGTTGCTGAAGAAGACCTTGGAAAAGTTATTGGTAAAAATGGTAGAATTGCACAAAGTATTCGTGCAATCGTAAAGTCTGTTGCAGCCAAAGAAAAAATTAGATACAATGTAAAAATAAGCAAATAATTAGGTAAATAGGCAAAACTCTTGCCTATTTATTTGTATAGGAAAGATATGAAACAATTATTAGGAAAAATCATAAAGCCACAAGGTGTAAAAGGTGAATTAAAAGTCTATCCAGCAGATAGTGATTTATCTATATATAAAAATGTAAAAAATATTTTCATTGACAATGAAAAAATCACATTGTCAAATTTTGCTATAAGACAACAATTTATATATATAAAAATACCTAATTGTAATGATAGAAACTTGGCAGAGAAATATAGAAATAAACAAATATTTGTTGACTCAAATGAACTAAAATTAAAAGACAATATGTATTTTACTGATGATATGCTTAACAAAGATGTAGTAAGCGAAAGTGGGGAATATATCGGTATTTTGGTAGACATTGAGAGTTATGGCTCGGCTGATGTTTTAACTATACTTGAAGATAAAAGGGAATATAAAATACCATTTTTAACTTCAATAGTATTAAATATTAATCAAGATAATATTGTTGTTGATAAAGCAAAATATGATGAGGTAAAAATATGCGAATAGATATTTTAACGCTTTTCCCAGAAATGTTTGATGCATTAAATCACAGTATAATAAAAAGAGCTTTGGACAAAAATTTGTTTGAGATTAATGTGATAAACATTAGAGAATTTTCAAAAGATGCTCACAAAAAATGTGATGATTATCCATATGGTGGTGGTGCAGGAATGGTAATGATGCCACAACCTATAGTAGATGCGTATAATAGCATAGCACAAGATAATGATGTTGTAATATATACAAGTCCAAAGGGAAAAACATTTAATCATCAAATGGCAAAAGACCTTGCAAAGATAGAACATTTGGTAATTTTATGTGGACACTACGAAGGTGTTGATGAACGAGCACTTGAAATATTGAATGTGAAAAACGTGTCTATTGGAGATTATGTTTTAACTGGTGGGGAACTCCCAGCAATGGTTATGATAGATAGCATTGCTCGTCAAATTGAAGGTGTTATTGCACAAGATTCATTGAAAGAGGAAAGTTTTTCAAACGGGCTTTTGGAATATCCACAATATACAAGACCAGAAGAATTTATGGGTAAAAAAGTTCCCGAAGTTTTAATCTCTGGGAATCATCAAAAAGTTGATGAGTGGAGAAAAGAAAAATCAATTGAAATAACTCAAAAAGAAAGACCTGATTTAATAAATAAGGATTAATATGGAAAGTAAAATAAATTGGTTTCCTGGGCATATGGCAAAAGCCTTAAAAATTATGGAAACAGAAATTAAAAATGTTGATATGCTTATATATGTTCTTGATGCAAGAGCACCTTTTTCGTGCCTTAATCCAAAATTTACTTCACTTGCATTAAACAAGCCAGTTCTTTATGTTCTTAACAAAACAGACCTTGCTGATGATGAAAAAACTGCTAGATTTAAAAAATATATAACATCTCAAAATGACTGTGAATGTATTAGTCTTAATAGCACAGTTAGTGGTGCCAATAAAATTATTGAACCAATAATGAAAAGTTTGTGTCAAAAAAAG
>CALDLU010000238.1:0-3374 GCA_937915245.1 uncultured Clostridia bacterium
TATATTCGGCTTTATAGTATAAATCATTTTCATCACCAAGTAGTTTTACAAAATATGTTATTGGTAGCATAAAAATTCGATTTTGGTTATCATCACTAGATGATGGAGATGAATACAAATAGATATTTGTTGAAAGAACTCTGCCATAAAAATCTCCACTTGCATAAACGCATATAGTGGGGTCAACTACACAAATTGATAAAATAAAAATTAATATCACTATAAATTTTTTCATCACAACAATTATAAATTAAACAGTATAAGACAGTACAAAAAAATACTGTCTTTTATTATACAAAAAAGGAGAATTTTAAGTTTTGAACAAAGAAGAAATACTATCACAAATTTCAAAAATAGATTTACAAATAACAAAGTTAAAGTGCAATGACAAACTTGCAAAATATAATAGTGGAGAGAAAAAACATCAAAAACAATTACTATTCCATAAATGCCAAAAAAGAAATCGTTGGGTATTTGGTGGAAACAGAAGCGGTAAAACAGAATGTGGGGCAGTTGAAACAGTATGGCTTGCTCGTGGCATACATCCATTTAGAAAAAATAAAAAGGACATATCATGTTGGATTGTATCATTATCAACTCAGGTTCAAAGAGATGTTGCACAGTCAAAAGTATTATCGTATCTCAATGCTGATTGGATTCAAGATGTTGTTATGCTTTCTGGCAGAAAAGATAGTTTGTCAAGTGGTGTTATAGACTATATTTTAATTAAAAATATATTTGGTGGAGTGAGCAAAATAGGTTTTAAAAGTTGCGACCAAGGTCGAGAGAAATTTCAAGGGACAAGTCTTGATTTTGTTTGGTTTGATGAAGAGCCACCAGAAGATATATACAAAGAATGTAAAATGCGTGTGTTTGACAAGCAAGGTGATTTGTTTGGAACAATGACTCCACTAAAAGGTTTAACATGGGTTTATGATGAAATATATCTTAACAGCAAAAACGATAAAGAAGTTTGGTGTGAAGAAATGGAGTGGGCAGATAATCCATACTTATCAAAAGATGAAATTGATGCTTTAACAAGTTCAATGTCTGCTGATGAACTAGATGCAAGAAGATATGGAAAGTTTACAGCAAATGGTGGAATGGTTTATTCAGAGTTTGATGAAAATGTTAATGTGATTGAACCATTTAATGTCCCAACCCAGTGGTATGATAATATTTCCATTGACCCAGGATTAAATAATCCATTATCTTGTCATTTTTATGCTGTTGATTATGATAATAATATTTATGTAATAGCTGAACATTTTGAAGCAAAAAAAGGTATTGAATATCACGCAAATGCAATAAAAAATATTTGTGAAAAATTAAATTGGCCAAAAACAAGTTCAGGTTATATTTATGCACTAATTGATAGTGCAGCAAATCAAAAAACATTGGCAAGTGAAAAAAGTGTAACAGAACTTTTTTATGACTATAAAATACAAGTAAATCCCAAAGTAAACAAAGACTTGTTCACAGGTATACAACGAGTAAAAACTTACCTAAAAGATGCACAAGGTAAATCAAAATTATTTATATTCAAAACTTGTACAAACCTTATAAGAGAACTAAAATCATACTTTTGGGGAAATGCTGACCACCCAATAAAAAAAGATGACCATTGTCTTGATGAATTAAGATATTATATAATGAGTAGACCAGAAAATATAAGACCAAAATCTCAAAAAACAGAAATTCAAAAAGACAAAGAAAAATTGATTAGAAAAATGAAAATGACTTCATATAGGCTATAATATTTATACATTTAATTGCATAATTATACAAAATTAATAAAATATGAAAAAACAATAATAATATATATATTAAATAATTTAGTTAAATTATTTGTGAAAAAAGAATTGGTGTGTTATATTTATTTTGTAATTCAAATCAAAATTGGAGATATTATTTTGAAAAAATATTGTTTTGTTTTTAGTTTTATATTTTTATTTGCTTTTGGTTTCAGTTTTTTGATGCCAACAAATAACACGCTTTTTGCGCAAGAAGATGAGTATACAAATATTTCAAGTATTCAAGACTTTGAAACTTTGCAAACAAATCCAACTGGAAAATATAGATTAACAAAAGACATCAGTTTTTCTGGTATTGATGACTTTGAAGGAATAAATTTATTTTCTGGTGAGCTTGATGGAAATGGTTACACACTTTCTGATTTAACAATCACAAGCACAGGCAAATCATACGCAGGAATTTTTAATCAAATTAATAATGCAACAATAAAAAATCTTCAATTAAAAAATATATCAGTTTCAGCAAATCAAACTGTTGAAAGCGAATATCTTAAAGCAGGTATTATCTGTGGAAATATGATTTCTTCAAGAATAGAAGAAGTTTCAATAATAGGGGATACAACCACTGTTTCAACTTTGAATGCAGTTTCAAAATCAAGAAGTTATGTTGGTTTACTTGCAGGTAATATGGCAGATGGTAGTGTTGTAAAAAATTGTTACATAAATGGTAGCGTAGTTTTTGAAAACACAGATAGCACAAAAACAAATTATGTTGGTGGTCTTTTTGGCTATGTTGACAATTCTAGCATAAACTTTGTTGTTCAAGATGTTCCAATGCAAATTAATAATGTTTTGAGCAAAAATTCATTTATTGGTGGATTAGTAGGTACATTAATTGGCAGTCGCTCATCTTTACAAAACGTTGTTTCAAAAGGTAATATAACACTCACTGATTGTGATGAAGATATAAATGCATATAGTGTTGTAGGTCAAATTTCATTAACACTTGTACCTGATAGTCAAAAAATTAATTATTTGTATTCAACAAGCAATTTTGACACAATAGGGAACATAGATGAATTAAACACAAAAACAAATAACAGTTTTGTAGATAATAAAATTGAAAATCAAGTTGATGTAAACAATTTTTATATCAAAAATTATTATTTGGAAATGCAAAAATTTGATAATCTTTTCCCTTGGAATTTTAATTCAATTTGGCAATTAAAAACAACAAAAAGTTTGCCAACACTTCAACACTTTGACAGTTTTACTTATTCGGTTGACGAAGCAAAAAGTTTTGATTATACAAACAAACCAAAAGATGTTTCAAATATCATAACTTTTATAACAAATCCAAATAACACATATCGTTATGGTGATAGTGTTGAAGTTGGTGGATACATCAATGATGTTAAAAGTATGAACAAATTCTTTAGAACCATTGGAATAAGAAAAGATGGTGCAATTATATTTGAAAACAAAAAAATTGAGCAAATAATTGATGAAGGAAATGTTGATACACAAGTTGATAAACTTGAAGATAAAACAATATACAAAAATAATGGTGTTGTTGTAACAGAAACCGAAACAGAAGTAGGTGGGAACACAGCAAAAACT
>CALDLU010000239.1:0-3740 GCA_937915245.1 uncultured Clostridia bacterium
GGGGCATGTTAATTGACTTTTTGACAATCATTTTGTATACTTTTTACTGGAATTGTTTGAGTTAATTTTATATCTTATATTTGTAAGATTAAACAAACTTTGTATATGATTTTAACAAGGGGAAAAATATGAAAGGGAAGTTAATTGTAATTGAAGGCACAGATTGTAGCGGAAAAGAAACACAATCAAATTTACTTGTGGAGAATTTGAATAAATTAGGGAAGCCAACAGAAAAATATTGTTTTCCAAGATATACAAGTCCAACTGGTAGAATAATTGCTGGGCCATATCTCGGTAAACCTGATTATGGTGAAGGATATTTTAATGAAGGTGCAAGTAATGTTGACCCAAAAGTTGCAAGTTTATATTTTGCTGCTGATAGGAAATATAATATAAATGAAATAACACAAAAATTAGACAATGGAATTAATGTTGTTGTTGATAGATATATTGACAGTAATCTTGCTCATCAAGGTTCAAAAATTAGTGATTTTAAAGAAAGAAAAAAGATGTTTCATTTTTTAGATACTCTTGAATATAAACTTCTTGGACTACCAAAGGCAGATATTACAATATTTTTGTATATGCCACTTGAATGTGCAAAAATACTTAAAAGCCATAGACAAGAAAAGCCAGACCAACACGAAATGGATGAAAATTATTTGCTAAATAGTGAAAAAACATATTTATATTTGTCAAAGAAAAAGAAGTATATAAAAATAGATTGTGCAAAGGATAATAACCCAAAAAGTATTGAAGAAATACAAAATGAGATATTAAATAAAATATCAAAAAAATTATAAATTATTAATAAAAAACATAAAAATGCAGAAATTTTCACAATTTTCTGCATTTTTATTACTATTTATTCTTTTTAATTTTATTTTTCTTTTTACCTTTTATTCCAAAAACGATTAAGATTACAGACACACAAGAAATTAATGAAAGTATACCAATAATAAGCGAATAGTTTACTCCACTAACAGATAAATCTGATGTTTTAATATAATAAGATACTATATCATTATTCTCATCATAAAATGAAATGTATGTGTATTCTTTCTTTTTATCATACCCATCAAGTATTCTTACTTGTGTATTTTTGTTTAAAACAAATTCGTCTGGGAAAAATTCTCCTAAACTGTTTTTGGTGTAAATTTGTGAATTATTATTTTTAACTTTTGCATTAAAGTCAAGTTTTTTTATTGGTGAACTATCTTTTGAATTCATTGTATGAGCAATTAACACAAATCCAAAATCATTTTCAGTTTTTTCTGGAACAACATTAAACAAGTTAATTCTATAAAACATATCATTTGAATAGGAAACATCAACAGTTAGTTCTGTATGTACTGCAAGTTTGAAATCTTTGCCATCAACTTGTATTAATGGATTTGTTAGTGTTGGTTCTTGCAATTTATCTTCAACATAAATTTCACTATAAATATATGTTGCCAGTGTAACTTTTACCTTTTCTGGTCTTTGAGCACAATAAACACCTTGTGCAAGATTTGGAATAACACTTACACACAAAAGAAAAATTAAACATAATTTCATTAAAATTTTTTTCATACACTAATTATGCTCTAAAAATAAAAAAGTGTCAAGTTGAATTTATCTCAATTTTGATATGAACTGTTGACAATATTGCGAGAATTTTATATACTCAAAATAACGATATTATAGTTAATAAGTTACATATTTCTAACTATAATACTAAAAATAACAATGGAGAAGAAAATGAAAAAATTTTTAGGTTACATATTGGTGCTCGCATTATTTTTTATCACACCAATAGCACTTGTCGGTTGTAAAGCTGAACTTGAAAATATTAAAGTTGACAAATCGACAATAAAACAAACATATGTTGTTGGTGAACAAGTTGAAGACTTTAAACAAAATGCCAAAGTTTATGCAGTTTATTCTGATAAGACTGAAAAACTTGTTGACAATAGTGAAGTTGAATTTTCAACAATAAGCACAACAATCATTGGAGATCAAACTTTAACAATAACTTATAAGGATAAGGAATGTAAAGTTAAAATTACAGTTTATAACAAAATTGAAGATTCATATGAAATTGTAGGATTTGAAACTCCTAGTTTCGTGAATACATACAATAAGAATAAAGAAGAAAAAATAAACAAAGAAACAGAATTCTTTGATAAAGAACAAATGTATACTGTTGGCTCAGACAATGGATTTGTTTTCTTGCCAAATATTACTGCATTAAACGAACAAGGAACAGCAATCACTCTTAATGCATACAAAAGTATTGCAAAAATTTATTTGAAGGGTGATGGCGATTCATATACTGAACTTACAGGTGAGAACAAAGTGAATATGGTTTCATATAATGATGAAACATCAACTTTTAACTTTACAGAAAATGCAATTGGTAAACAATTTAAGATTGAAGTTGTACCATATTACTATCAAGAATTAGACAGTGTAAGTTTTGAACTTAAAGTTGAAAAAGGTTACAATGTTTATGATGCTGATGGACTTGCTGTTATTGATAATACAACAACAGAAGAAGAAAGCAGAATAAACTGGTCAGCAAAAAGAGAAGAAACTGGTATTGGTGAAATAACAACAAGTGCAGTATTTATTCATAATAATTTGGTTGTTAAAAATAACAACTTACCAACATATCTATTTCATACTGAATCAGATGACGATTCTAAGGCTTTATTAAGTGGAGGTTATCCAAATATTATGGGCTCACTCAGAGATTATAGTTCATTATATAAAAGAGTATTAAAAGATAATGAAAAATTCTCTATTAATGGAAATTATTTTACGATTGATGTTCAAAAGGTAAGCAAAATTCAAAAATTTGATGGAGATGCACAAAAAGACCAAATCTCTCATGCTCAAATTTTTAGGGCTGTTGGAAAAGATGTAAACTCAAAAGATACATCAAAATTTGAAATTAAGAATGTAAGTATTATTGGGAATGCAGAGCATGCAGAAGATACTCAAAATGCTGGTGGGCTGATATTTGTAAAAATGAACAACTGTCAAGCATCGGCAAAAAATATCATAACAAGATTTAATGTTATTGATTGGTTTAGTGAAATAAGTGCAAGCTTTGCTGTTGATAGTGTAAAATCATATGATTCATATTCTAGTATGATTTATACATTCAAAAAATCAAGCATAAGCATTACAAATAGTGAAATGAAGAGATGTGGTGGACCACTCGCAATTATTGACCATTCAAATTCAAAAGAAGATACAGATTTGTATAATGATATGGTTGTTGAAAATTCTGTTTTGGAAAACTTTGTAACAGGACAAGAAGCATGGTTTAATAATATGGGAGTAACATCTTTGGCAGCAAACCTTAGGGCGATGAACGGTTTGATTACAGGATATTCAAATAATACAAAAACTTTTATGAACTCTTCTAATGCCTTTAACTGTTTATACGCATTATATGATGGAAGTGATGTGTTCACAACAGAAGGTAAAACAAAATGTACATTAAACTTAAATAGTTTTAAAATTGATTTAACAGGTCAAGACAGAATAATGGCTACTTTAAGAGAAAATGCGAAAGCAAATCCTGTAATACCTGCAATATTCCAAACTAAAAGTAAATATATGATAATGACAGGAACTACAACTTTAGGGACTTTCAATCCTGCTTCAGGAATTACTCAAACGGTTCCAGATGATTTTCAAGATTCTGGAGATTATCTTGGTGTTGTGCTAAATGCTTCAATTTGTGTAGT
>CALDLU010000240.1:0-2672 GCA_937915245.1 uncultured Clostridia bacterium
CATTTTAGTCAAAAAGGTTAAAATAAAAAAGAGTCAAAAGACTCTTTCCTTTTGGTGCGAGTAACGAGACTTGAACTCATACGATTTCTCACTTGCCCCTTAAACAAGCGCGTCTACCATTCCGCCATACTCGCATAACATATTGAATTTGTATTGCCCTAGTACTATGGGGCAAGTGAACTTTCTTTCAAAAATGAAATTAAGTTATATACTTTTTAATATGCCAAGTTTTTTCATTTTTTCAAGACGGGGCTTACGCTTTGCGACGCCCGTTGTTCGCTAAAAACTTGCCACTGGCAACTTTTCTTAACGCTCCAACCCTTAAACAAGCGCGTCTACCATTCCACCATACTCGCATATTTAGTGTACCTTGGTATATTAACACTAAATAAAATAGTTGTCAAGAGATTTATTAACAAAAGATATTTTTTATAAAATTTATATGTTAAAAATTTGCTATTTAAAAGAAATTTGCTTTATTATATCAAATTTATCTAAAACATGATTATTTTTTTGATTATTTTTGTAATTTTGATATAATTTTTCAATTTCTTCCATTCGATAATTTTTCATTGTTTCTTGAATTTGCTCTTTTGAAATGTAATTATTATCATATAAACTAAATAATAAAATCCAATCATTTTTATCAAGTTTGCAATAGTATGAATTAAATGTTGTGAGCATAGCGTTTAATGATTCTTTTATATTTTTGTGAAGCATACAAAATTCTATAACTTGATTTTTAATAAAATCATCGCAGTATAAATTTACATATGCGCTAATGGTTGGTGTGAAATAACTAATATATTTTTTTGCATCATTTGCTAAAGAACAATTATCATTGTCCAAATCTTCAAAAGCTTTTTGTGTTAAGGTCAATGTTTCACTTATCATAGGAATTACTTTTTCTTTTACATATTCAATATTTCTTGGTAAATATGATAAACATTCGGCATAAAGGTCATCTTCAAAATAATTATTACTTGCTATCTTTTTTAAATATATCTTAAAAAGTTTTTTGATTTTTGGTGTTTTAACATTTGAATAGATATATAAAAACAATTTTTGACATTCCTGTCTTGCACTATCTCTTGCATCTTTTTCATTTTGAGATGTGTAATATAAATAATATGGATTAATGTTTACTCTTGATTCTTTTATTAAATAAACAGCAGTGCAAATTGACATTGCTGGAATTTGTGGTGGAAACGAACCGTTTAAATCTTTTTTTATTGTTAGATGTTGATATACATGTCGTGTTTCATGAAAAATGGTGTTTGTAATTTCATGTAAACTTCTCAACTTCATATGTCTTGTGTTTATTGTTATGTTGTTATAATTTGCTGTTCCCCGCGAATTTGAAGTTAATTTTTCAAACTTGATATTTGCTTTAACTTTATATATGTTTTGTGCAAGCGTGCAAACTTTTACAAGAAAATTTTTTATATCTATTTCCTTGTACTTTGGTTTGTCGATACACTCTAAAATTTCTTTATAAAATTCGTTCATTTCATATTTAGTTTAACATATTCATATATCTTTTTCAAGATGTTACCTAATTTCTGTTTTTGCATATTTCCCTAGTAAAATATTTGCTTTACATTTATTTTATTATATATTAAAATATTTTAAAGGATATTTATGGAACAAATATTAAAAGAACTTTTTGAAAAATACAATATTTCTTATGATGATACAAAAATTGCAAAACTTATAAAGTTTTATGATATGGTAATTGAAACAAATAAGGTTATGAATTTGACCAATATTACAGATGAAAAAGAATTTGCAATAAAAAATGTTTTAGATTGTGTTTTACCTATGAAAATTATTCCAATAAATGCAAGTGTTTTGGATATTGGTGCTGGTGCTGGATTTCCTTCTATACCATTAAAAATAATGCGTCCAGACCTTGATATTGTAATGGTTGACAGTTTAAATAAAAGAATTAATTTTTTAAAAACTGTAATACAAAAACTTGATTTAAAAAATATTTCTGCAAATCATATGCGTATTGAAGATTATGCGATAACTCACAAGGAAAAATATGATGTTGTTGTTGCTCGTGCAGTGGCAAGATTGAATACACTTCTTGAATATTCCCTTCCGCTTGTAAGAATAAAAGGAAAAGTAATAGCATATAAAAGTCAAAAAGCTGATGAAGAAATTGCAGAAGCGCAAAATGCTTTAAATATTTTGGGTGGAAAAGTAACAGAACTTCAAACTGTTTTGATTAAGGAGATTGATAGTATAAGAGTTAATATTGTAGTTGAAAAATTAAAAAGCACTCCAAAAGAATATCCAAGAGGAAAAAATCTTCCAAAACTTAAACCAATAATATAAAAATTGGTTTTTTGTTAAATTTTTTCTAATTTTAGAATGAAATATTGAATAAAGTCGTTTTCATATATGTTGAAATATTATATAATGATTGATTTTTTTTGAGATTATGATATAATTAAAATAGAGGTTATTATGGGAAAAATAATTGCTTTCGCCAATCAAAAAGGTGGTGTCGGCAAAACTACAACCTGCATAAATGTTGCGGCATATATTGCTGCAATGGGAAAAAAGGTTTTGTTGATTGATATGGATCCGCAAGGTAACACCACGAGTGGTGTTGGAATTGATAAATCAAACAAAGAATTAAAAACTCTTTATAATGTAATAAA
>CALDLU010000241.1:0-6471 GCA_937915245.1 uncultured Clostridia bacterium
ACTAAAATATAGAAATGTGGAAAAGTTATCCACATTTCCACATTTGAATATTTATTCATTTTGATAATTATTTATGAATTTTTATAAATTGTATGCAAAATGTGGACAAAAATCCAAAAGTTATCCACATTTCCACATACAGTTATAACAATATAACATTATTTTCTTATTTTTAATATACTGATACTTTACTATATTGTGTATAACTTGTTTATATGCCTGTGTATAAGTGTGGATAATGTCATTTTAATGACTAAAATGCCGAAACAATTTTATATAAATTTGAATATAACATTCAGCACCAAATATACAATATACAAAATATATAACCCCAAAAATACAAATCCTTGCCACCTATAAGTCTTTTTAGTAATAAGTATTGGCAACAATAATAACAAACTAAAAAGCAAGGCAAGTGAGAGTGAAATAAATGCTGTTTCTTTGGTTATTACCATTTTTGAATTAAATGCAACAAGTTTTGAAACACCCAAAATTAAAGTTACATTAAGTATACTTGATCCAATAACATTTCCAACTGCCAAATATGGAGAATCTCCCTTTATGGCATTTAAAACAATAACAAGTTCAGGCAAACTTGTTCCCACAGCAACAATAGTTAGTCCAACAAATTCTTCACTTATTCCAATTACTTTTGCCAAGTACTCAACTTTGTCAACAAGAAGATATGCTCCACCACCAATCGCACCTGCACCTAGTATAAATAAAATTATTGTAAGCCACAACGGTTTTTGCTTTTTTTCTTGAACGTTTTTCTTTGGAGATTTTTTGTTTGTTGTCAATGAATCAATATAGTTTACCACAAAATATAAAACTGTTAGCCCAAGCAAGATATATGCCATTACATTTGTTATTTCAAAAAACAAACCAAAGCCAAAAATAACAAAGGCAACTAGCAAACTTAAATAATACTTAAGCATACCACCTTTTGACAAATCACAACCTTTGTAAGCAAAACATATTCCAAAAATAAGACCATAGTTGCAAAGAAGTGAACCCACAGCGTTACCAACTGCCAAATCTGTTGTTCCATCTAAACTAGAAAAGATTGCAATCAAAAGTTCTGGCAAAGTTGTTGCAATGCTTGCAATAGTTGCTCCAAAAACCAAACTTGGAATTTTTAATCTCTTTGCAATATCTTGACTGCTATCAACAAAAACATCTCCACCCTTTATTACCAAGAACAAAGCAACAATAAGCAATAAAACTGCCACAAATATTTTCATAATTTTCCCTTTTTGCTATTTTGTGCAAAAGGTTTCTTGTTATACAAAAAAGACAAAATATAAATTACTTAATTTTGTCTTTTCATATATATACTATAATTATAAGTACCTATTATTAACTATATATTATCTTTTTCTAAAACTTGAAATCATAAGCAACACAATAACCAAAACAAATACAAAAATTCCAATACCTATAACAAGATAAATTGTTATCATTTGTGTTTCGCTTAATTCACCATTTGGTGTTTGTGGATTATTTGGTTCATTATCACTTGGATTTTGTGGGTTGTTTGAATCATCACCACTAGGATTATCAGGTAATGATGGTGTATTATCATCTGCCGATTTTATTTGATTGTTAAATGCAATTTTTTGAGATGTTATTGTTTGATTATTTTCTTGATTTGTTACAGTTATGAACAAATCTCCTTGCCCATCAAGATTTTTGGCAAGTATTTTAATTATTCCATTTTCAATGCTTTTTATTTCAACATCACTTTTTTCACCATTAACAATTTTATATGCCTTAACTAAAACATTATCCTTAAATAATTTAAAAGAAATAGAAAGTTCCTTTTCTCCATCTTCAATGTTAGAAAAAGAATCAGTCCAAGAAAATTCTGCATAGTTAAAAACATCTAAAAATACATTTGCAATTTGTTCTTGCCCATCAACTGTTGGGTGTGGGTCGCACGCTGTTGCCATTATGCTTTGGATATTTGCCAAATCTGCAAACGATGATAAAACAATTTTTGATGCGTCAGCATTTATATATTGTTTATATTCTGCACTTGAAAATGTGTCAAATTTACTTCTTACATCTGCAACAAAAATTTTATCTTGCACTGCACTTTGTCTTATTGTTTGATTTATTTGTTCAAGATACTCCATTGTTATACTTAACATTTGAGTAAAATTAGCTTTTGCCATATCAACAAGTGCAGATAAAGAACTATCAACTTGTGCTTCATCTAAATCTAGGTGTAAATATGGATTATAAATTGTCATAACAACAACTTTTGCATTTCCATTTTGCGTGAGTTTTGGCAAAATTGTGTTTTTATAATCGCTATTAAAATTATCAAGTCCCTGTTTTAAAATTTCTCTAAATTCAGTTTCATTTACTCCGTTTACCATATAATCAGACATTTTATTTAATGCTGGTCCCAAAACATTATTTGCACCAATACACAAAGTAACTATATCAACTTTTTTTAGTTCTTCGTTATCTTGACCATTTAAAATGGTAACCAAATCACCTGTCTTATCTCCACTGTGAGCATAAGATTTAACATCTCCACCAAATTTTGAAATAAGTTCCTTTGCAAAGACATCAGAAAAGCAATCTTCACAAATTTTATGTGTACCATTGGTATAATTTTCATTGTCTGGCAAAGTATCTCCAGCTGAAATTGAATCTCCGTATGCCCTTATAATTAGTGGACTATCTTCACTTGCATAACAAAAACTATTTGGTAAAATTTTTGTTATACCAAAAGAAAATAGAGTAATAAAACCAAATAACAAAACAACAAATTTTTTCATTTTTCACCCCTTTTAGAATTTTTGTAAATAATTATATATGCTAATGGCAAGATTCTTGTCTATGCCTTTTACCATATTCAACTCATCAACACTTGCCTTTTTCATTGCTTCAAAAGTTTCAAATTGGTTAAATAATGCTTGTTTTTTTACTTTTCCAAGACCTTTTATATCATCTAACGGACTTTTTATCTCATTTTTACTTCGTAGTTGTCTATGGAATGTAATCGCAAATCTGTGTGCTTCATCACGAATATTTTGAAGTATTCTAAGTTCACTACTTCCACGCTTAAGCATAACAGGTATGTTTGAATATGGCGTGTATACTTCTTCAAACTGCTTTGCAAGTGAAACAATATCACAATTAAGTTTGCTATGCTTTAACACTTCATATGTTGAAGATAATTGACCTTTACCACCATCTATCACAAGTAAATCTGGCTTTTGTGTAAAACTTACATCTTCGCCATCAAGTTCACTTATTCTTCTTTCCAATGTTTGCATCAAACATTCAAAATCGTTTGGTCCATTTTGGTTACGCATTTTAAATTTTCTGTACATATTTTTTGCTGGTCTGCCTGCAATAAACACAACCATACTTGCAACTTGATTTGTTCCACTAATATGCGAAATGTCGTAACATTCAATTCTGTTTGGAATTTTTGTTAAATTAAGTTTTTCTTTTAACTTTGACAATGCCCCAACAGTTTTATCATATTCAATATTTTCTTTATATTCAATTTTACTTAAATATTCTTTTGCATTTAGATTTGCCGTTTTTATTAGACTATATTTCACACCTTTTTGTGGGCAAGTTATTTTAACTCCAATTTCATCTTCCAAAATGTTGTCAACTCTAATGTTTGTTAAAACTTCTTTTGGTTTTTCGTGAACTTTGTAGTATTGCATCAAAAACTCTTGCATTGTATCTTTTTCTTCAATAGATGCATCAATAACACTTTGATTAACAACACCAAGAATTTTGCCATGTCTTATTGTTAAAACACAAATTGAACCAATAACTCCATTATTTTGATAACTTATTGCATCAAGTTTTAAATCGTTTGGAAGGTCTGTTACAACTTTTTGCTTTAAGTTCCTGACCATTTTTAACATATCTCTAATTTCAATGGCTCTTTCAAAGTTTTCAACTTCGCTGGCTATTTCCATTTTTTTTGTCAAAATTTCTTCTATGTTTTTATCGTTTCCACGCAAAAAGTCCATTGCACTTTCAACAATTTTTTTGTAATCTTCTTTCGATATTTTTTGTGCACAAGGGGCACTGCAAAGTCCCATTGAATAATATAGACAAGGGCGTTGTGCTGTTTTTTTGATTGTTTGCTTACACATTCTTAATGGATAAGCCATATTTACAATTTTAATTAAAGCATATGGACTTATGCCACTTATATATGGCCCAAAATATTTGTTTCCATCATTTTTTATTCGTCTAACAACTTCCATTCTTGGATAGTCATCTTTGGTTGTAACCCTTATATACGGATATGCCTTGTCATCTTTTAAAAGAATATTATAAAAAGGTTTATACTTTTTTATCATATTGTTTTCAAGAGCAAAAGCATCTCTTTCGTTGAGTGTTACATAATATTCAAAATCATCAACATGTTCCACCATTGCCATTACTTTGTCTTGCTTTGGCGAATTGTTAAAATATTGACTAACTCTGTTTTTAAGGTTTTTTGCCTTGCCAACATAAATAACAGCACCAGAAGAAGAGTGCATAATATACACTCCACTTTGTGTTGTTAAATTTTTGAGTTTTTCTTTAATTTTTTGATTCATTATTTATATAATTTTTTATATCAGTTAAAATCGTTTGTGCTTTTTTATCTGTTTCTTCTTTGTTTGAACCTTTTAAGAATAGGTAAATTTTTAACTTTGGCTCTGTTCCACTTGGTCTTATTATAAATTTAAGGTCGCCAGCAAAATATTCCAAGAAGTTTTGTTTTTCGAGTCCTGTTTTTTCACTGTCAAGATAGTCTTTAATTTCAGTAATTTTGTAACCTGACATTTCAGCAAGTTTTTCATTTCTTAACTTATCAACAAAATTACTCATAGTTTTAAATGGTTCATTGCCTGTAAATTTTATGCTGTCAGAAAGCGCACTCATATATCCAACTTTTTGATAAATTGAGTCAAGGTAATCAATAAGAGTATCACCTTTTAACTTCTTTTCTTGTGCGATTTCACAAATCTTTAACACAGCAAAAATTCCGTCTTTGTCAAAAACATTTTTTCTTACAACATAGCCACAACTTTCTTCATAAGTAAGAGCAAAAGCAATATCTCCATATTCTTTTATTAATTCTTTTGTTTTTGTTCCAAGACTCATAAAGCCTGTTAATGTTTTATATAATTTTGCATTATAATTTTTGCAAATATCATCAATTAATGGACTTGTTACAACACTTGTTACAACAAATTTATTTTTGCTGATATTACGCTTTAAAATATAGTCTGCAAAAATATATCCAACTTCATTTCCAGAAAGTTTTACATATTCGTTATTATGTCTTACCATAACCCCAAGTCTATCTGCATCTGGGTCGGTTGCAACAATAATATCTGCCTTTGTTATTTTTGCAAGTTTTATGCTTTTGTTAAACGCTTCAACAAATTCTGGATTTGGATATTTGCAAGTTGAAAAGTTGCTATCTTTAAATCTTTGGCAAAGTGGTGTTCTAAACTTAAATTTATTATTTTTAAGTAATCTACTTACCGAATAATAGCCTGTGCCATTTAGTGGTGTATATACAATTTTTAGATTTTTTTCAATTTTACTTTTTTTGCTAATTATATACAATTTTTCATATTCTTTTCCAAGATATATGATATTTTTTGATAATTTTTGATTGTAAACCTTGTTATACACTTCAACTTCATCAATGCTATCAAAAATATTTGATATTTCAATTTGAGTTTTTGTGTCAATTTGTATACCACTTTGAGCATAAACTTTTATGCCGTTATATTCTCTTGGATTGTGGCTTGCTGTTATCATTACACCCAAATTTGAACCAAGTAAATTTGTTGCAAAAACACAAAGTGGTGTTGGAGCATAATTTTTGAACAAATACACTTTCACATTGTTTTGTTCCAAAACCTTTGCAAAAACTCTTGAAAACTTTTTGCTGTTTAGTCTTGTATCAAAACAAATTGTAACACTTGGATTTTCATCTTTTTTGCTTAAATAATTTGCCAAACTTTGAGCAAGTTTGCAAACAGTCAACTCGTTTATGTTTATTGTCCCAAGTTCCATTGTTCCACGCATACCTGCTGTGCCAAAAGTCAAGTTTTCCGAAAAGTTTTTTTCAACTTGACTTTCTGTTATTTTGTTTAATTTTTTTACAATGCTTTTATCCAAAATGTCATTTTTGTAATGTTCAAAGTTTTTATTCATCGTCTTCTCCATTATCTTCATTTTCTTCACTATCAAAAGTAAGTACTTCTTGTTCTTCTTCACTTGGTGCAAGTGATGACACATTTTTTAATTTTCTATCTATTGTTCTTGATTTCTTTGTTGCAAGTTCAATAGTATTGCTTGCTTCGGCAAGTTTCTTTTGAGTTTTTGCAAGCAAGTCTACAAATTTTGTAAATTCAACTTTGAATGTTGAAAGCAAATTCCAAACTTCACTTGACCTTTTTTCTATTGACAAACTCT